>JAAWSH010000015.1 GCA_022801475.1 Acutalibacter sp.
GTAAGGCGCTCCTTGCACTGAATGGCCTTGTAGGCTGTGTCCCGCATGGAGCGGCTGACCCGCACAGAGTTGTTGTCCCTGAGAAAACGCCGGACTTCGCCAATAATCATGGGCACTCCGTAGGTGGAAAACTGTACCCCCTGGCTTACATCAAAGTGGTCGATGGCTTTCATCAGGCCAATGCACCCCACCTGGAACAGATCGTCGGGATTCTCGCCCCGGTTGCCAAAACGCTGGATCACGCTGAGCACCAGCCGCAGGTTGCCGTTAATCAGCTTTTCTCTGGCTTCCCGGTCGCCGTCGTGGCTTCGGATAAGCAGCTCCCGCATTTCGTCGCTTTTCAGCACCTTCAGTTTCGCAGTGTTCACGCCGCATATTTCCACCTTGCCTTGCATAAGCAGGGCCCCCTTCCAAGTTTCAGGAGGCGCCATACCTCCATGAATGGTTTTTCAGAGGTATTGTTTGCATTTTTTGCCGGGTTTAAACCAAGGGCTTTGGGCAGCAAAAAGATCAAAGTCCTTCCATATATAGAGATTTCCTATAAGAGCGGGAGAGAAAAAAATTTTTTCGGTCTGCTTGTGCTAAAAGAGTTTACAGCGGCAGGCGCGTTTTATATTGCCTATAAAACGGGCAAAAGTGCGTCATGAAATTGGTCGCAATCCGAAAGATTTGACGGTATAATGAGGGAACATCTTATCCAAGGAGGAATGAGTATGAGCTTAGGAAACAATTTATTCAGCGCGCGGAAGAAAAAAGGGATGTCGCAGGAAGAGGTGGCGGAAAAGCTGGGAGTTAGCAGACAGACTATTTCTAAATGGGAGACGGATGAGACTTTGCCAGACATCCGTCAAGCAAAAAAACTGGCGGTCCTATACGGCCTGTCGCTGGACGAACTGATTGCCTTTGATATAGCCGTGAAGGAAATCCAGGAAGTGATTGAAAAGATAAATCAAGAGGTTTCGGATAAAATCAATTGGACAGAGGTATGGAGCAAAAAGTATCCCGTTCTATCCGCCTATCAAAGTCAAGTGGAAGTGCCCAGGTTCACGGCGGAATTGAGCAGACTGCTGGAAGAACTGCAAAAAGAGTATGGGTATAGCGAACTAGACGCCTTTTTAGTCTTAAAAGATATTCTGGCGGGTATTTGGAATAACAAAAAAGAGTAAGCAGCGGCAGCTTTGCGGTCCGCCCTTTGTAGGGTGAATTGCTAATTAAAACCGAAAACCCCTGGAGTATTCCAGGGTTTTTTTGGCATAACAAGTCTTTCGCCTTCCTCCCGCGTAGGGATAGAGAATTTCCTACTCTGGAAGCTCTGTCATGTGGGTGTTCCCTATAGGCCGGAAATTAATGCGTGTTCGTGTCAATGGTCCTGTGCTTCACCTTTGAAAAGCGGATGACTTGGCTGCTGTACAGCCCAAAATAGCCCGAGAGCACAAAGCTGACCGCAATAGCCAGAGCGAACAGCCCCAGCTCGTCGGTAGAGAACAATTCAGCAGCCAAAAAGAGCGTGGCAATGGGGCAGTTTACCACAGAGCAGAATAGAGCGCACATTCCCACAGCGGCGGAAAAGCTTGGGTCTAGACCCAGTAGCGGGCCCACTGCGCTGCCAAAGGTAGCTCCCACGAATAAGGTGGGCACGATCTCGCCCCCTCGAAAACCCGCGCCCACGCACAGGGCCGTTAGGACAATCTTCAGCAGAAACGCCCAGGGAACGGCCTGGCCACCTACAGCCTGTTCGATGATATGGGCTCCCGCTCCTGTGTAGTCGTACAGGCCGAACAAGACCACCAACAAGGTCATAAGAACCCCTCCTAACGCGATGCGCAGGTAGGAATTTTTTATCAGCTTCTCCGCCCAGTGTGCTGCTTGATGCAGGGCCACACATAGGAGAATCCCCACCCCGCCGCACAGGGCGGCCAGCAAAGCGGTCTGTCCCGCTGTGGCTGGCGTGAGGCCGGGAATGCTGCCGGACAGTTCAAACCGCATGGGGGGAACCCCCAGCAGACCGCTAATAAAGAAAGCGGTATAAGAGGCCGCCACACAGGGCAGAAAGGCGTTGTAAGAGATAGACCCCACCACAATGACCTCCAGCACAAACACAGCCGCCGCAAGAGGCGTGCCGAACATGGCGGAAAAACACGCCGCCATGCCGCACATGGACAAAACCCGGACATCATCCTCGTCAAAACGGAGCAGCTCGCCAAAATTGTGCCCTAGAGAGCCCCCCAGCTGCAAAGCCGCGCCCTCCCGGCCCACCGAGGCCCCGAACAGGTGGGAAAGCAGGGTGCCCGCCACAATGAGTGGGGCCAGCAAAACCGGAATATGCTCGTTGGTGGTTACAGACTGGATGATCAAGTTAGTCCCAGTGCCAAAACTAACTTTACACAGCCGGTATAGCAGCAGAGTAATCAGACCCGCACATGGCAGCAGCCAGATGATCAGCGGGTAAGCCTGGCGTACCTCAGTGACACAGTCAATCAGAATATGAAAGCAGCTTCCCAAAAAGCCGCAGACCGCCCCTATTGCCAGGGCCGCTATGACCCAACGCAAAAATGCCAACAAATACTGCCCAACATCTTTGGAGGCCATCAACATACGATCTTCATTTCTTTGCAAGAAAGCCACCTTCTCATCCGGTAAAATTTTCTTTCAGATTTCAGTATACTCTCTTTCTCCTGGTTCTGCAAGGGGGATAGAGAGAAAAGTAAAGAAAATGCCGTGGCATAGGAGGTATACTTGAAATTTTATTACAGAATGGTTTGCTTGTATGGTGAATATTCTGTTGACATTGCTCTAATAAGTGCTTATAATTATAGTGTTAACACAATTTCAAAGGAGGTTGCTATGGCTGAAAAAGAGAAACGCGCTGCTGCTTACCAGGTATACAAAAATCCAGACGGACCGGACATTGGTACCGCTGGAGCCAATGTTTTAGAGGTGGACGGGCTCTATTTTAAAGATTTAGCCCGCACTGGCTGCCTGCTACCCTATGAGGATTGGCGGCTGCCCGCTGAAGAGCGCGCCCGGGACCTGGCCGCGCGCATGAGCGTGGAAGAGATCGCCGGGTTAATGCTCTACTCGCCTCACCAGATGGTGCCGTGCCCCGCCCAGGGGCCCTTCCCCGGCACCTACGGCGGCAAGACCCTGGATGAGAGCGGAGCCGAACACTGGGCCCTGACGGATCAGCAAAAAACTTTTTTGGAGAAAGATCACGTGCGCCACGTGCTGGCTATGGCCTTGGAAAATGCCCGGGTGGCTGCCAACTGGAGTAATGGCCTGCAAAGTTTTGCCGAGGCCCTGCCCTGGGGCATCCCAGTGAACATATCCAGTGACCCCCGCCACGGCGCCGCCAAGGCCGGGGCGGAGTACAAAAGTGGTGCGGAGGATGTTTCTAAGTGGCCGGAAGGGCTGGGCATGGCCGCTACCTTTTCTCCCGAGACCTGCCGGGCCTTTGGAGACGCGGTCTCAAAGGAGTGCAGGGCTCTGGGCATCACCACGGCCCTGTTCCCCCAGGTAGACGTGGCTACCGAGCCCCGCTGGATGCGCCTGGAGGATACCTTTGGCGCCTGCCCAGACCTGGTGACAGACTTCGGCAGGGCCTACTGTGATAGCTTGCAGACTACCCAAGGCGCCCCTGGCGGCTGGGGTAAGGACAGCGTCTGCGCTATGGCCAAGCACTGGCCCGGCGGCGGCCCCTGCGAGGGGGGCCGGGACGCCCATTATCCCTTCGGAAAGTTCGCCGTGTACCCGGGACAGCAGTTAGACGGCCACCTAAAGCCCTTCCTGGAGGGGGTTTTTCAGTTGGACGGTCCCACGGGCAGCGCCTCGGCCATTATGCCCTACTACACGGTGAGCTGGGGGCTGGACCCTTCGGGCAGGAACGTGGGCAACTCCTACAGCCAGTACATCATCCATGACCTGCTGCGGGAAAAATACGGCTACCAGGGCATTGTCTGCACCGACTGGGGCATTACAGGCGACCCGGTGCCGGAGGTGGACTCTTTTGGCAGTCGCTGCTACGGGGTAGAGGACCTGACCGAGGGCCAGCGGCACCTGCTGGCCATAGAAAATGGGGTAGACCAGTTTGGGGGCAACTCGGCGGTAGCCCCGGTGCTGGAGGCCTACCGATTAGGCTGCCAGAAGCACGGCGAGGCCGCCATGCGTAAGCGTTTTGAAGAGTCCGCCGTGCGGCTGCTGCTAAATATCTTCCGCTGCGGCCTGTTCGAGAACCCCTACCTGGACCCCGAGGAGAGCGCCGCCACGGTGGGCCGGGAGGACTTTTGCCAGGCGGGCTTTGAGGCCCAGCTAAGGTCCCTGGTGCTGGTAAAGAACAACGGCGCGCTGCCCCAGCGGGAGCGGAAAAAGGTGTATATCCCAGACCGGCATGTGGCGGCGGGCAAGACCTTCTTCCGTACGCCCATGCCCGCTCAGACCATCCAGCCGGTGGAGCGGGCCCTGGTGGAAAAATACTACGACTGGGCCCAGACCCCGGAGGAGGCGGACTTTGCCCTGGTGTTTATGGAGAGCCCCCTCTCAGACGGCTATTCCCAGGCTGACCGGGAGGCCGGGGGAAACGGCTACCTGCCCGTTAGCCTGCAATACAGGCCCTACACAGCTCACGCCGCCCGGGAGGAGAGTGTGGCCGGGGGTGACTTCCGAGAGGAATTTACCAACCGCTCGTATAAGGGCAAGACCACGGTAGCCCGCAATGAGAGCGACCTGGACCTGGTGCTGGACACCAAAAAGGCCATGGGGGAGAAGCCGGTGATTGTGGTGCTGCGGATGCATAACCCCACGGTACCCGCCGAGTTCGAGCCTTACGCGGACGGAATTCTCGTTGATTTTGGAGTGCAGGGCCAGGCGCTGTTCCAGATGATCAGCGGCGGAGCCCAGCCTAGCGGTCTGCTGCCAGTGCAGATGCCGGCCCATATGGAGACGGTAGAGCGCCACTGTGAGGACACCCCCCTGGATATGGAGCCCTACACCGACAGCCAGGGCCACGCCTATGACTTCGGCTTTGGCATGGACTGGTCCGGACCTATTGAGGACGGACGGGCCCAGCGGTACGGAAAGAAGTAGACGGAAAACAAAAGACCGGCGCAGCTCTTTTGCTGCCGCCGGTCCTTTTCGCATCATTTATTAGACTTCTTGCGAAAATAGTTATTTACTAGGGCTTGTTTGAAAATAGAGGAAATGACGGATTTTTGACGAGAAGTGGTCAGCTTCAAGGAGAAAACCGCAAGTCAACCTGTCGGTTGACGAGGATTTTTGACACAGAAGATGGCCGCTTATGGGCAAAAAGGCGCCGTTTTCGATTTTTCAAACAAGCCTTAATCCTGAACGAAATACTAGGAAAACTAGCGCGGTCCAAGTGCGAAGAGTTGGCCCTGTCAACTCTCGGCGCCTGGTGGGGGTTGGGGGTGAGCGTCTGCCGGTGGCAGACAAGCTGCGAACAGCCGAGGCTCTAAGCCCCAAGGTCTTGCTGTAGGGCGCGTTCCATGTCCGTGCGTAGTGGCATCTATTTCGCGAAAAGTCTATTACTTGCGGAACCGCCTGCCGGTATTGCACCAGACCACCGCGAAACCCGACAGCCCCAGCAGCAGAACCAGGTACACCCAGGTCAGCCATTGCAGGCTAAAACAGAACAGCCCTACACCGTACAGAACAGTGGCCAGCCCGCAGGCCAGCAGAATCTTCCCGGTAAACCGGGCCAGGGCCGGGCCGTCCCACTGGGCCTTTTCCTGGGTGCTCATGGTGTTATATCCAGCCACTAACCAAGCGCCCTTGCCCATCAGCAGGGGAATGGACAGGCCGATGAGGGACAGGGCCACCAGGATCATAATCACAAAGCCTAAGAGATCGGATGAATTCATAGCGGTTTACCTCAGCTGGCAGCTCCTTTTATTTTATAATGCTTTCTCCGCTCATCTCGGCGGGCTGGGGCAGGCCCAGCACCTTCAGCATGGTGGGGGCAATGTCCGCCAGCCGGCCGCCTTCCCGCAGCTGGCAGGGGTGGTTGATAACGCAGAAGGGCACCGGGTTGGTGGTGTGGGCGGTAAAGGGCGTGCCGTCGTCGTCCACCATCTTGTCTGCGTTGCCGTGGTCCGCGGTGAGCAGGATGCAGCCGCCCATCTCCTTCACAGCAGCCTCCACCCGGCCAATGCAGGCGTCCACTGCCTCCACAGCCTTGACGGCAGCCTCAAACACGCCGGTGTGGCCCACCATGTCGCAGTTGGCATAGTTGAGAATCAGGGCGTCGTACTTGCCGGACTTGACGGCCTCCACCATCTTGTCGGTAACCTCGTAGGCGCTCATCTCCGGCTGAAGGTCATAGGTGGCCACTGCCGGGGACTTCACCAGAATGCGGTCCTCGCCGGGATACTGCTTTTCCACGCCACCGTTAAAGAAGAAGGTCACATGGGCATACTTCTCTGTCTCGGCAATGCGCAGCTGGGTCAGGCCCTTATTAGAAATATATTCGCCAAACGTGTTCTCCAGGCCCTCGGGCTTGTAAGCCACGTCTACGTTAGGCATAGTTGCGTCGTACTGGGTCATGCACACGTAGTTGAGGGGGAAGAAGCCCTTTTTGCGCTCAAAACCAGTAAAAGCTGGGTCCACCAGGGTGCGGGTGATCTCTCGGGCCCGGTCGGGGCGGAAGTTGTAGAAGATGATAGAGTCCCCTGCCTCAATGGGCTGGGCGCCCTGGCAAACGGTGGGAACCACGAACTCGTCGGTGACCTCCTGGTCGTAGGAGTTCTGCACCGCGCAGATGGGGCACTCGGCCTCCAGGCCTTCGCCGTACACCATAGCGGCATAGGCCTTTTCCACCCGCTCCCAGCGGTTGTCCCGGTCCATAGCGTAGTACCGGCCCATCACAGTGGCCACCTGGCCCACGCCAATCTCCCCCAGCTTTTCCACCAGCTCCTTCACATAGTCCTTGCCGCTGCTGGGGGGCACGTCCCGGCCGTCCAAAAAGCAGTGGACAAAGACCTTTTCCACGCCGATCTTCTTGGCCATGGCCAGCAAGGCGTACAGGTGGGTGTTGTGGCTGTGCACGCCGCCATCGGACAAAAGGCCCATAAAGTGCAGGGCCTTGTCATTCTCTTTGGCGGACTGCATGGCGTGCACCAGGGCGGGGTTCTTTTCCATATCGCCGTCCTGGGCGGACTTGGTAATGCGGGTCAGCTCTTGGTACACAATGCGGCCCGCGCCGATGTTGGTGTGGCCCACCTCGCTGTTGCCCATCTGGCCGTCGGGCAGGCCCACGTCCATGCCGGAGGCCCCAATCTTGGTCACCGGGTTCTCCTTGAGGATGCGGTCCAGGTTGGGGGTCTGGGCGGTCACAATGGCGTTGCCCTCATCCGGGGCAATGCCAAAGCCGTCTAAGATCATCAAAACAAGGGGTTTTTTCATGCTGTATTCATATTCCTTTCATTAAGGTCAAGGGTGAGCGTCTAAACGCATTGATAAACAAAATGCTTCCCGGTGAGCGTTCATAAAAGTTTCGTCATCTCAGCTACCGCTTCGGTCTGCGCTGGATGGTCCAATTCCTTGACTTCGTCAAGAAACCGGGGATCAGCACCCGAGTCGGCAGTGGAGAAAGTCCCCACTGGGGACCGTTTTGACCCGACCGCGCTGGTAGGTGAGACTCCAAGACATCGTCACAAAATTCGCCCTTTGAACACTCCTGTCAAGGTTGTGAGGACTCATCGTCCCCACTGTGGCAAGATGGATTGGCCGCGCACACATAACGGGCTGTGGCAAACAGCGCGGCCACTACCTACAGAGTGAGAGCATATTTGTTCATTCGGTTGGTTTAGCCTTTGGTGGCGGCTTCTACAATGGCGGCAAAGTCTGCGGGCTTCAGGGAGGCTCCGCCGATGAGGCCGCCGTCTACGTCGGGCTGGGCCAGCAGCTCGGCGGCATTGCCGGCGTTCATGGACCCACCGTACTGAATGGTGATGCCGTCCCCAGCGACGGGGCTGTACAGCTCCTTAATGGTCTGGCGGATCAGGGCGCAGACCTCGTTGGCCTGGGCGGCGGTAGCGGTCTTGCCGGTGCCGATAGCCCATACGGGCTCGTAGGCGATGATAATGCGCTTCAGCTCTTCCTCACTGACCCCGCCCAGGGCAATCTTGGTCTGTAGGGCGCACAGCTCGCTGGTGATGCCCTGCTCCCGCTGCTCCAGGGTTTCGCCCACGCAGAGGATCACGGTGAGGCCCGCGTCCAAAGCGGCACGCACCCGGTCGTGTACGGTGACGTCGGTCTCACCAAAGTACTGGCGGCGCTCACTGTGGCCGATGATGACGATTTTTACGCCCATAGAGGCCAGCATCTCAGCGGAGATCTCTCCAGTGAACGCCCCGCTCTTGGCCCAGTGGCAGTTCTCCGCGCCGATCTGGATGTTGGTGCCCTGTGCGGCCTCCTGGGCGGCGGAAAGGTCCACAAAGGGGGTGCAGGCCACCACGTCGCAGCCAGCGTCCTTTACCAGGGGCGCGATGGCGGCGATGAGCTCTTTGGCCTCGGCGGGGGTCTTGTTCATCTTCCAGTTGCCGGCGATAACGGCTTTGCGCAGTTGCTTGTTCATGATAATTATTCCTCCAAAGTATTTTGCAAATTTTTCCTAAGTCTTTCAATGAGTTTTGACTTTTTCTCCGGATCATTTTCAAGCTCGATGTCATCCAGCTCGTCAATAATCATACGCAAAAAAGCGCAGAATTGCTTGTCAGTCTGTCCCATAGAAAATCCTCCTTGCGGTGACCGGTTTGTGGTCTGGTATATTCGGATTCAGCCTTTCAACTTTCATTTTAGTCCAGCAGGGCGGTACTCTCCAGGTCCTTGATTATTTCTTTCAGCAGCTTGTCCTTTTAGGAAGGGTCCCGTTCCACACAGATTCATTGCAGCTGGCAAATCACCAGCTGCAGGAACGCGCTAAAAGCCTTGTCTCCCATATTCTATCCTTCTTTCACAAAAAAGGGCGGAGTCATCCCCCGCCCTCCCGCATAGCAAAATTATTTCTCGTTCAGGCAGGCAATACCAGGCAGCTCCAGGCCCTCCAGGAATTCCAGGGAGGCGCCGCCGCCGGTGGAGATGTGGGTCATCTTGTCCGCAAAGCCCAGCTTCTCTACCGCCGCCGCGCTGTCGCCGCCGCCGATGATGGAGATGGCGCCGCTCTCGGCCACAGCGGAGGCTACGCCAATGGTGCCCTTTGCGAAGTTGTCCCACTCGGAGACGCCCATGGGGCCGTTCCACACCACGGTGGCCGCGCCCTTAATGGCCTCGCTGAACAGCTCAATGGTTTTGGGGCCAATGTCCAGGCCCATCCAGCCCTCGGGAATACTGGTGGAGTCCACTACCTGGCTCTCGGTGTCGGGGTCGAACTCCTTGCCCACCTTGGTATCCACAGGCAGCAGGAACTTCACGCCGTTCTTCTGGGCCTTCTCCAGGGTAGCCTTGGCCAGCTCCAGCTTGTCCTCTTCGCACAGCGAAGTGCCAATGCCATAGCCCTGGGCCTTGAAGAAGGTATAGGCCATGCCGCCGCCAATGATCAGGGTGTCCACCTTGCTGATCAGGTTGTCGATTACGCCAATCTTGTCGGAGACCTTTGCGCCGCCCAAAATGGCCACAAAAGGACGCTTGGGCTCGGTCAGGGCGCCGCCCATGACGGTGATCTCCTTCTGGATCAGGTAGCCGCACACGGCGGGCAGATAGTGGGACACGCCTTCGGTAGAAGCGTGGGCCCGGTGGGCGGTGCCAAAGGCGTCGTTTACATAAATCTCAGCCATAGAGGCCAGCTCTTTGGCAAAGGCGGGGTCGTTCTTGGTCTCTTCAGCATGGAAGCGGATGTTCTCAATAATCATCACGTCGCCGTCCTTCAGAGCGGCGGCTTTGGCTTTGGCATCGGGACCGATCACGTCCTTGGCCATAGCCACGTCTTTGCCCAAAAGCTTACCCAGCTCGGCGGCCACAGGGGCTAGGGAGAATTTGGTTACGTCGCCCTTAGCGGCCTCCAGGGCCTTAGCGGTGGCCTCGGCCTGCTCGGCCTGGGGCATAGCGTCAATCTTTTTCTTCTCCTTCTTGTCCAGCTTAACGGTATCGTTAAAAATATTGTGGGGACGGCCCATGTGAGAGCAGAGAATCACCTTGGCGCCGTGATCAGAAAGGTACTTTACAGTGGGCAGCGCGCCTACAATGCGCTTGGTGTCAGTGATTGCGCCGTCCTTCATAGGGACGTTAAAGTCGCAGCGGACCAGAACCCGCTTGCCGGCTACGTCAATGTCCTCAACGGTCTTTTTGTTCAAATAGTTCATGTTGGAGCACTCCTTTTGTATAGAGATAAGGTGGCGGTAACGAACAGCCTACTACCAAATATTGTATAACAAAACGCGGCTGTTTGCAAGTAGAACTTTGCGAAAACAGACGCGCGAGGTCAATTTTTCCAGGGATTCCTAAATTCGAAAGGCATAAATATCCGCCTGCTGTCCTTCATGGGTAAAGCTGCACTGGTAGACGCCGCCGTTGCTCTTGATTACCTTTACCGAGGGGATGTTTTCCCGCTCTACAGAGATATGCAGCGCTGTCAGTCTCACTTCTTTGGCCCGGTCCAGCACCTGCCGCAGCATCTGCCCAGCATAGCCTTTTTGGCGCTGGCTGGGCCGCACACTGTAGCCGCAGTTGCCCAAGTCCGCTAAAAAGTCATTGAGAGTATGGCATAGGTCAATGATGCCCACGAGCTCGTCCTCGCCGTCCACTGCGAAAAACGTGTCGGTCCGCACCCAGCCAGGGCTTACGGTCTCAGGGTCCGCGTTTTTGGTGACGCCATCCAGCCAATCCTCATAGCGCTCGGTTTGGTCCAGCAGCTCGCTGCCAAAGATCACCGGCTCGCCGGAACTGAAAAATTCTTGCCGAAAAGCCAGCGCGCTCTTTGTGGTTTGGACGGGGAACTTCCAGATAAATCCTCTCATTTTTCATAATAACATACTCCTTGGCTTATTCTTTGTTTATTGATCTGATGAACTCCCTCCCTCCGCGCCCTCATAGCACATTCGCTGTGCCGTAAGGGTTTGTAATATCTCGTCAAATACGTTCTCCCGCTGAAGGGAGGTCTCATAGTAGGGCAGGCCCAGCTTTTGGCACTGGTCCCGAATCATTCGGCTTTGTTCCACCAGGTATTCGCAGCCCTCCATGCGCTCTTCATCAGAGAGGCAGTAGCTATAGTCCTCTGGCGTATCATATTTTTTCTGGATGTCAAAGCGCTCCTGAGGGGTTACGTCGGCGGTAAGAAGATAGAAAATATCGCAGACCGCCGGGTCCAGGAACTTGGTATAGTCCTCTGGCAGAAGTTGGTACATGTCAATGACCATGGGCCCGTTTTTCTGGTCGTATTCCTCTTGGCTGGTCATAACCTCCAGGAAAGGGGCCATCTTTCCGCTGATGATGCGGAGAATCTCCTCCGAGGACTTCCCAGCGTTCACAGCGATGCCGGTGTCCACCCCGGTTTGGGGGAAGCAGCGCTCGAACCCGGCGATCACCGCGTCCATGGAGATGTGCTGCCAGCCAAAGGACTGGGCTACCCGGCGGGCCAGGGTGCTTTTGCCAGACCGGGGCACCCCGGCAATAATGAGATGTTTCATAGTGATCCTCCTTAATAATTTGCTAGACGAATAAAAGACGGCGCGATGCCCGTATACCCTGATTCCCTACTCCGGCGCCTTCATGCTTTCCACCATACTGATATTTGCCAGCTTCTTATACATCACCAGGCTTACTAACAGGCTGAACAGGAAGGTCAGCAAAGTGGCGAATATATAGCTGAGGGGGTAGATGTTCCGGCCGAACATCACCAGGTCCACCTCTGCGGTGCGGATGACAAACTGATGCAGCACAACGCCCAGCAGCAGCCCCACCCCGGTTCCAATCAGGGTCAGCATGGCGGCCTCACGGTAGATATAGGCAGCCACCTCGTTCTGGTAAAAGCCTAGCACCTTGATGGTAGCCAGCTCTTTTTCCCGCTCGGTAATATTGATGTTGGTCAGGTTATATAGCACCACAAAGGCCAGGGCCCCCGCCGAGATAATGAGCACCAGCACAATGGAATTGATGCTTTGCAGGCTATTATTAAAGCTGGCGGAAAGCTCTTTGATAGAGGTGGTCATGGCCACCCCGCCGCACTGAAGCAGGTCTGTGTTCAGGGCCTCTTCACCGCCCCGGGGGCCCTCTTCCGGTAACTTACACAATAGGGAGTTTACCGTGGCTTCCTGGCCAAAAGCTTCCTGGTAGGCGGCAGGGGAAAGGTATAGGTAGTGGTGTACATAGTTTTCGCAAATATCGGTTATGACAAAGCTGGCCTGATCTTCATCCTGGTTTTTCACAGTAATACGGTCTCCCACCGAGAGACGGTGGCGCTCCGCCAGCTTTTCCGTAATAATGACAGAGTTTTCGTTATAGTCCACAGGCTGGCTGTCTGTGCGGTGGCGGAAGTGGAAAAACTCCGGCAGCCGGTCCCCTTGGGGTGTGGCGAAAATAGTCACACTGTCCTCCGGCCGGCCCTCCTTTGGCACCACTGTGCCACTGTCCTGTAGGGCGGGCAGATAGTCCAGCACCCGGTTCTTATCGGACAGAATCTCCATAAGACCAGGAGTTTCCAGAGCCTCGCTTTCGTTTAGGGCCACAATAAGCTGATACTGGGAGAGCTGGGTATATTGCAGTCCCACAATGTCAGAGATGGAGTCCCGTATACCAAAGCCTGTTACCAGCAGAGCCGTGCACCCGGCAATGCCCAGCACGGTCATGAAAAAGCGCTTTTTATAGCGGAACAGGTTGCGGGCGGTAACCTTTTGGGTAAACTTCAGACGGCTCCACAAGGGGGTGATATATTCCAGCAGAATGCGCTTGCCAGCCTTGGGGGCTTTAGGCAGCATCAGCCGGGCAGGAACCTCCTTCAGGGCGTGCCAGCAGGCGGAGAGGGTGGCTATCAGGGTGCACAGCACAGCCGTTACCGCCGAGACCAGCGCCAGGGTCCAGCTAAAGGGCGTCAGCACCTGGGGCAGGTCGTACATGATATTATAGGCGTTTACAATAATGGTGGGGAACAGCCACATGCCCATAGCCACCCCCACCGCGCAGCCCAAAAGGCTGGCCGCAGCGGCATACAGCAGGTACTTGGCGGCAATGGAGAGGGAGGAATAGCCCAGGGCCTTCATGGCGCCAATAAGCTGCCGCTCTTCCTCCACCATGCGGGTCATGGTGGTCAGGGCCACCAGCGCGGCCACTAGGAAGAAGAACACTGGGAACACCTGGGCAATGGCGGCAATCTTGTCCGCGTTGTCCGCGTAGCTGGAAAAGCCCGCATTGTCCTTTCGGTCAAAGATATACCACTCGCAGGCCTCTATTTCGTCGATGTCCGCCTGGGCGTCATGGATCTTCTCCTCCGCGTCGGCCAGCTCCCGGTCCGCGTCGGTCTTGCCAGTCTCGTACTCATCCCAGCCCTGGGCCAGATCCTTTTTACCATCCTCCAGCTTTTGCAGGCCCTCGTCATAGTCAGCCTGTCCCTGGACCAGGTCGTTTTCCGCTTGGGCAAACTCTGCCTCGGTGTCCCGCATGGTCTGCTGTAAGGTGGCCTCCGAGCGGTCCAGCTCCGCCTTTTGACTGGTAAGCTGGGCCTGCCGCTGTTCCAGCTGGGTTAGCTGGGCGTTTAGCTGCCGCTGGCTCTCTTCCAGGCGGGCCCGGGCCTGCTGGGCCTGGGCCAGACCTGTGTGATACTGGG
>JAAWSH010000246.1 GCA_022801475.1 Acutalibacter sp.
GGAAACGACCCCATGCAGGCGTCCGAATGTGGATACAATACCAGATATCCCAACGCTCCGAATGGTATCACTGACCCAGAGTATTCCATCAATATCGGTATCCAGAATCTGGCGGCGTGTTTAAATGCTGCCGGGGTAAAAAATCCGATAGATATGGATAATATTAAACTGGCATTGCAGGGTTATAATTTCGGTAATGGGTATATTTCGTGGGCAAAGACTAACTACGGCGGTTATTCTTATGCGAATGCGGTAGAGTTTTCCGCTATGCAGGCAGAAAAGCATGGTTGGAGCAGCTATGGAGATACACAATATGTCGCCCATGTGTTACGCTACTATCCATATGGACGGGCTTTTACAGGCGGCGGCAATCAGGCGATTGTAGAAGTTGCTTTGACGCAGCTTGGAAATGAGGGCGGTCAGCCTTACTGGTCGTGGTATGGCTTTGGCGGACGTGTGGAATGGTGCGCCTGTTTCGTATCATGGTGCGCCGACCAGTGCGGCTATCTGGAGAGCGGAATTATTCCCAAATTCTCTCTTTGCTCGGATGGCGTGGACTGGTTTAAGAAAAATGGGCAGTGGCAGAATAAGAATTATGAGCCGCAGACAGGCGACCTGATTTTCTTTGATTGGGGAAACAACGGAACAATCGACCATGTGGGAATTGTGGAGAAGTGCGAGAATGGCAGAGTTTATACTGTAGAGGGTAATTCTGGGGATGCTTGTAAGCAACAGAGCTATTCTGTTGGGAGTAATTCAATTTATGGATATGGTGTGGTTGCCTATTGATATTGTTACAGTTATGGAGAGTGGAATAATCACCTTATTTGTAAGGAGTTAAAGGTAATTAGGTGGGATTAGTATAGCATAAAAGAAGAGTAATCCCCAAAGAACAGTTATTCTTTGGGGATTGCATCGTTTGTTTGTAATTAATTATTATATTAACTGAAATTTTTATAGGTTTTATCAAAAGCGGATATTTTTAGTGAAATATATTTCAATGACCTTGCTTCACTGTTGCTAAGCTGTGATTATTTCTATAAAAAATTCAAGCTTTATAAATTTTGTTTCCTCTCAAGGATATTAATCGAATAAATATTTATATGCAATTCTATTTTCAAAATCACTCCCAAATCCCAATTGTATTCTCTTTTCATCATCTTTGCTCCAAAATTCAGTTTTATGCTGCAATAGTATTTCTCTATAAGTATCGCTATTAATAAAATTGCACCACATATAATCTGCAGAAGTTATCTTGTTGTAATTAAAAGTATCGGGATTAAATAAAAAATCAAGATAATCGGATTCCTCTGTATATTGTCTTAAAAATTCTATATCTTCCAAAAGTGATATATGCCCAACTAATAGCAGTACCAACAGAGCTTCAATAACTTCTTTGAGATGATCTGGATATGTATAATAACCGGTAGTTTTACTGTATTGAACCATTTTATTATTGAAATACATTTTTACTTTATCATCAAAAATAAATATTCCACTTTCTATATATGTATATATTTCTGAAACTAAATTTTCACTTATATTGTTTTTTATCCAGTTCTTCCAATAATTGTTATCATATTCAAGCAATATATTACGAAAAATAAATGCTAAATAGCATTTGTCGCGATTATTTTCATTGCTGGTAATCATTTCTGTGCAAACATTATAAATAGATTTATTAGCATGAATAGATATTTTTTCAACTAGTTTCTCATATGACATCTTGCCGTCAAGAGCTTCCTTTATTAATTGCTTGTTTATCATTAGTGATAATAATGTTTCATAATTATTATCGTTATTATCATAATGTTTTTGAACATATATCCATATTGCGTTTAAACAGTTGCCAAGCATTCTAGTACTTATAGATTCGTCTGGTTCGACTAATCTAATGAATGATGCTAAAATACGTTGTCTTTGTTTCTTCGTTAGTTCAATCAATGAAATAAGCTTGACAAATACTTTTAATTGTTCATCCAAATATAAATTCCAATAATTGCGCATAGAAACGCAGAAATTCTGAAAAATCTCTGCTATATCTA
Organism: Acutalibacter sp.; assembly: GCA_022801475.1. Classification (GTDB taxonomy): domain Bacteria; phylum Bacillota; class Clostridia; order Oscillospirales; family Acutalibacteraceae; genus Acutalibacter. The sequence goes on from JAAWSH010000246.1 coordinate 2,046, forward strand.
CATTATCGTTGATTATAACTTTGAAAACCTTATAATGAATTAACCAACTATTGAAATTTTTATATGTTGTGTGCTTTACAATCATATCAATATCAATAATGTCTATTGGATATGTAGTTACGTTTGTTCTATCGATTCCATTGTTTGAAAATTGATATTCGTCTGGATAGTAAGTACATAAAATTGCCTTGATATATGGTTCGCATATACTATTAACGTTATTGAACCAGTCCAACATAAGATGATTTTTCTTATAAAACTTGTAATAATCATATACTATACTTTGTAAGTCAAACAAATCACCATATATAGTACCTCCACTCTTGATCATGGTCGATTTTTTCATATAGTATTCTTCGTGCTTAATCAAATAATTGTTCAAAGTACTTAATATTTCCCCATTATTGACACTCATTTTTCTTATAGTATCAAATGCTGTACTTTGATGAGATGCGCTATCTAAAAAGTCTGTAAATTCTTTCCATATTTCTTTATTATTATTATTAAAATTTAGGAGGCGCAAAGAAATCCTATTATATTCAAATATTGCTATAATTAGCTTTTGGTCAAGAGATAAATCATGGTAATCAAATCCCTTTACTTGTTTTTTAATTCCATCCATAATTTCAGCTAATTTGTCACTGGTTCTATATACTAAAGAGTAATAGTATGCTTTTTCTAACTCATTATTATTATTATTTACAATATTAAGTATTTCTTTGTATTGGTTTTTTAGGGACATTTCGAATAAAATATCTTTTTGAATACCATAATCCTCAATAGCGTAAAAATCAGAAGGATGTTTAGTGTATTGGATTCCATATAAACCTGCTTTTATGAAGTTTTTTTTAATTGCTTTGGACGAATCATTTTGAAAAATAGATTTCAATAAGTTATATTCATTTATATCTGAAAAATGAAGCATTGAATTTACAACTTTGACAGGATGTGAAAATTGACAAGCCTTAATCAAATCGGTATAACTTACAAACTTAAATGCATCAAATTGTGATAAAATATTTAACAATGATTGTTTCAATGCAATTTGTCTATTGCTAAAATATGGTAGTTTGTCATCATATAAATATTTCAAAAACGTGAATAGTGATTGCCCCTGTTCTGACTTAAGCGAACTGCATCGGGTGTTTTTTTTCATATCTTTATTTAATTGTGATAAATTAATAAGTTCTACACCTTTATTTTTCCAGTATTGAGTTTGCCTTTCTGGATTTGATACGCTATTTACAACCAAATAGTGCGGCGAACGCTTTTCGATGCCTTTATCTTTCACAAAATAGTCTATATAACTCATAATTAAACTTAAATTGTTATCGTTTAGTGAGTATCCAATGAACAGAAATGTTTTATCAATAAGTAACGACTTTATATAAGTTTCCATGAGAATGTGATTTTGTGAATATTTCAAATAGTCATCTTCCTTAAGAACAATTTGTTTTATTTCATCTATATCACCATGCATTTTTATTATATAACGACGCCCATTCTGTTCAAGTAAATCTTTATCACTTTTTATTACAGTATAATTCCCAACATTAGGATTGAACACATCTTCGAGCAAATGGTCGTAATTAGTTGTTATTATATGTTCTGGATTCAATTGGATTATTAATTCATCAATTTCGTTAGAAATATATGATTGGCAAAATCTTTTTTTTAGAAAATCATAATATTCATCTTCTCCTTTAGTATCAACAAAATACTGTGGAATTTTTAAAAATTCATCAGAAGAAAAGTTGTATTTCCATGGACATTTATTGTCTAAATTACAAACCATGTATCCCTCTTTACATTCAGAGGAATATTCGTGCTTCAATATACATTTTTTACAAATATCATCATAGTTTATTTTTATAGCAATATCTCTTATAAGTTCCCACCAAGAACACACGCCAGAATTTTTTGAAACACCTGCACCTACAAAAATAACCATTTTATTTTGCTTGTTTATTTTTCTTATTTTTTCAATTTGTGAAATGATTTTATTCATATTTACCTCATCCTGAATTATTCACAGAACAACATCAACTGCTGAAATCCGCATAGTTACTGTATTTTAATTGATTATCGCTTTTCACCTTTAAGTGAATAGAAAAAGACCTCTATTTGTGGTGAAATTTAGGTGTTAGATCCAAACAAATATCCCGAAAAGAAGATCTCTCTATGGATATTTTAAACACCATAAGCTTAGAAAGCAATAGTCAAATTAAAATGAATTTTGACGGAGGTGATTTATCCTCCGATGCAGGACTTCTCCTGTTCAAGGAGTTCCTGTTTAAGATTTGAGCGCTTAAGCTCATCAACCGCATGTTCAAAACTAATGATACTGTCTGGTTCCGCATTCATAAGGATGATACGAATCTGATGCAGGTAATCTATCAGATTATCAGCGCCTACTTTGAAGGATGACTGTGCAGACGAACTGATAATCGAACCTAGACAGATATTTTAGAAAAAGACGCTCTGGCATCTCAGCCTACCCTGTCACGCTTTTTTAACCGCATGGATGAAGATATACTCTGCCAGTTAAACCAGCTTATCCGTGAGCTCCGCAAAGTTATCTATTCTATAAAGAAACTGGAATTCATGCTTTTTGATATGGATTCCACACTTTTTAACACCTACGGAAATCAGGAGGGGGAGGGGTTCAACTACCATTATCAGGCGCATGGCTAACACCCGCTGTTGTGTTACGATGGACTGACCGGCGACCTGCTAAAAGTACAGCTTCGTGACGGCACCATGTATTGTAGCAAAGAGACGGATATTTTTATGGAGTCCCTTCTGGATGAATTTCTCTGTGATTTTCCTAGGCTGCCGCTTTATCTCCGCGGCGACAGCGGTTTTGCGTCACCGAACCTGTGCGAAGTCCTTGAAGATAAAAACTGCAGATATGCCATCCGGCTCAAGGAGAATGCAAAACTCCGTGAATTCGCAGAGGACGAAGATCAGGCGTAGTACCGTGCAGCGAAATCAAACCAGGTGGATTATGCCGCCCTGTATGGGGAATTCCTGTATCAGTCCGGTTCATGGAGCCATCCTCGCAGAGTAGTGTTCAAAATCGAAAAGCCGTACAGCCAGATGGTTCACCTGTATACCTTTATTGTCACAACAGTGGAAATGGAGTCTTATCAGGTAATCCGGTTTTATTGCGGCAAGCGAAAAATGGGAAATTTCACCAAAAAAGGCAAAAGCGGTTTTGACTTTGCCTCTGTAAGCAGTTTCTCCAAACTGGTAAATGCAAACCGCCTCCTGATCCACGCATTAGCTTATAATCTCTTCCATTGGTTCAGACGATTGGCTCTTGCTGTCAGCATGAGAAAATAGCGCATAGATACCATTCGTTTCAAACTGCTGAATCATAATTGCTGCAAGAGTGGTAAGATCAGCACGATACAAATATTTCAAACTGTGCAGCAGTTGTCCCTACAAGAAAGAATTCTACGAGACACTGGAAAATATCCGCAACCTGCAGCCACAGTTGGAATAACAGCAGCTGTTAACGAACCTTGACAACCACAATACACTTTAAACTTCTCACAGGAGAAGGCTGCCCTTTTTTAGGCTGTCTTCTGGCAGGGTGAGGTATTAAGAGTGACTGTAATGGTAGTTGCGGCAGATTTTATGTGTGGTTATACTGCCGTGAATAATTCGGGATTAGAGAATCATCGCATGCAAAATAGGTATATAGCTTATTTTATAAAGGATTATTGGGTAGAATTGGAGTTTGAGGAGGATGAGATTGAAGTGTTTTATTTACCAGAGCGGTAAGAACTATTATATCATTGAAAATTATTGATTTTTGCCGGGGAAATACAAAAGAACTTGCAAAATTTTCTCACAGGGAATATGCTATTGGTAGAGTACAAACAGGTGCATGAAAGAAGAATATGCAGAGATAGATGAAAGATAATGTGAAGGGAGTACCTGTGTGGTAATAAATATTCAAGATGATATATTGAAAATTCAGGCAATAGGTCTTTTAGACAGAATGCTTGCAGATAAAACGACAAAGAAGAATATCATGTGGGCTACAGATGCCTATGGATTGTTGGGAAATGAATATTCTCGTGATAAAGAGATTACAGCAGATTTGATTTCCGGTGTAAATGCAGGTGTGATAAAGACCAGAGCAAGGAAGGCGATGGAGCAACAGTCAGAACGTACAAAAGCTCACGCAGAGGTTTTTACCCCGCTATGGGTTTGTAATATGATGAATAACCATATTGATGAGGTTTGGTTTGACAGGAGAGATGTATTTAATAAGAATGGAGAGCCAACGGAACATATAGAGTTTCAGAAAGATACGGACTGGAAAAAATATGTGGATTCAAGACGACTTGAAATTACTTGCGGCGAAGCGCCCTATCTGGTTAGCCGATATAATGTAGAAAGTGGCGAGTATATTCCCGTATATAGGCGCATCGGAATCTTGGATCGCAAACTTCGGGTTGTACAAGAAAATGTACAGACAGAGTCGGAATGGTATAAATGGGTAATCAGAGCATTCCAAGCGACATATGGGTATGAATTTCAGGGAGATAACCTCTTGATTGCGAGAGTTAATCTGCTGATGACTTATGATGAGTATTTGCAGGAATATTGGAATCGGAAACCTACAATGAATGAGTTGAAAAAGTTAATCAATATTATCACGTGGAATATTTGGCAGATGGATGGTCTTACAGGTACGATTCCGTATAGTAAGGCTGAAGAGCAGTATCGGCAGATGACGCTTTTTGAGGTTTATGGAATGGGAACAGAGAAAAAATCGGAAAATAAACAGCCATTGTGCAGGATTTATGATTGGCGAGGCGATAAAAGTTTAGAATTTCTATCCTTACAGGGAAAGGAGGAGTAGAGATGAAGTTTGATTTTATTATCGGAAATCCACCGTATCAGGATGAGGCTATTGGTGATAACAAAACCTTTGCACCGCCGATTTATCATAAGTTTTTAGAAAATGCTTATGGTGTTGCAGATGTTGTTGAGATGATACATCCTGCTCGATTTTTATTTAATGCTGGAAATACACCGAAACAATGGAATGCAGAAATGTTGGCTGACCCTCATCTAAAAGTGCTTCATTATGAGCAGGATAGTAGTAAAGTATTTGGCAATACGGAAATTAAAGGGGGTATTGCTGTTACTTTACATGATGGAAGGAAAGATTTTGGGGCAATTGGAACATTTACTCCATATGAGGAATTAAATTCTGTTTTGAAAAAGGTGCGAAATGCAGAGAATTTTTCTAGTATGAAAGATATCGTTATAACAAGAACTGCATACAGATTGACAGATGAGATGCATAAGGATTATCCAGAAGCTATTAACCAACTTAGTAATGGGCATCCATATGATATGTCCACAAATATTTTTGAAAGATTACCACAGGTGTTTTCCGATTCGAAGCCAGACGATGATGAGGAGTATATTAGAATATTGGGACGTAAAGGTAACGAACGGGTTTATAAATATGTAAGAATGAGATATGTGGTCAAAGTAAAGAATCTTGATAAGTACAAATTACTCCTTCCAAGTGCGAATGGAAACGGTGTATTAGGAGAAGTTCTGTCGATGCCAATTGTTGGTGAGCCATTCACCGGTTCAACAGAGACTTTTATCAGTATTGGATGTTTTGATGAGAAAGAGGAAGCGATGGCTGCTCTTAAATATGTGAAAACAAAATTTGTGAGGATTTTATTGGGGGTGTTAAAAGTGACACAACATATCACACCTGAGAAGTGGCTTTATGTTCCTGTGCAGAATTTTACAGCATCCTCTGACATAGATTGGAGCAAGTCTGTGAGTGAGATTGATCAGCAACTTTATTGGAAGTATGGGCTGACAAAAGAAGAAATTGCATTCATTGAGTCTCATGGGAAGGAGATGGAATAAATGAGTGGCATGGCAAAGATTAAATCGTTTCGGCAGGTCGTGCCGATGATTTATGCTTATAATACTCCGGGCGTAGTTTATCATGAGGGCTGGACGAAAATTGGATATACAGAGAAACAGTCTGTAACGCAGAGAATCAGGCAGCAAACGCATACGGCAGATATACAGTATGTATTGGCGTGGCAGGATAACGCGATGTTTAAGGATGGTTCTGGAGAATATTTTACTGACCATGACTTCCATTCATTTTTGGAATCTGATTGCCAAGTGGAACGGACTTCTGGTACAGAATGGTTTAAAGTGGATGGGCAAACGTCACGGGGATATTTTGACAAATTTGCAAGGCGTGAGACTGTCCAAAGCAAGGATGAGAAGATTAGTTACTCTTTGCGTGATGAGCAGAAAGAAGCTGTGGAGATGACAAAGGCTTATTTTGAAAACGGTGGCGAAGAATTTTTGTGGAATGCAAAGCCAAGATTTGGAAAGACGTTGACTGCTTATGACCTGATACGGCAGATGAGATTTACAAAAGTATTGATTGTTACTAACAGACCAAGTATTGCTAATTCGTGGGCAGATGACTTTCGTAAATTTATAGGGTGGCATGGAGAGCTGTCTTTTGTTTCGGATACAGATTCCCTGAAAGGGAAACCGGGAGTGTTTACAAGAGAGGAATACTTGAAAGTTATGTCATCGCGGGATGAGGATGCTATGACAGGCATGGTGGCTTTTGAGTCTCTGCAAGGATTGAAGGGTTCTGTATATTTCGGAGGGCAGTATCGGAAACTTGGATGGATGGCGAAGGAATATAGAGATGATAAGGGGAAACTTCAGAAAGGCATGGAATTTGACCTTCTTGTCATTGATGAAGCGCAGGAAGGCGTCGACACTATGCGTACCGACCGTGCTTTTCAAAACATCGCGAGGAAACATACCCTTTATCTTTCTGGCACTCCGTTTAAGGCACTGGCAAGTGAGCAGTTCTCTAAAAATCAGATATATAACTGGTCGTATGCAGATGAGCAGGAAAGAAAAGAGAATTGGGCGACTGATGAATACAATCCATATGAAGCTTTACCGAGACTGGAAATGTATACCTATCAGCTTTCCACAATGATACGTGACCGTTTGGAAAAAGGGTTAGATTTGTCTGAAGAAGCAGGTGCGGTAGATTATGCCTTTGATTTGAATGAATTCTTTATTACGAATGAGAGCGGGAAATTTGTGCATGAAGATGAGATAAAGAAGTTTTTACATGCTCTGGTTATTCAGGAGAAATATCCGTTTTCCACACCAGAGCTTCGTAGTGAACTTTCACATACATTGTGGCTTCTGAATCGTGTAGCTAGTGCAAGGGCGTTGGCAAAGCTTTTGAATGAGGATTCTGTATTTAGCGAATATAAGATTATCTTGGCGGCAGGAGACGGACGTTTGGATGAGGATGAAGAAGCAGCGGCGGCATTCGACAGGGTAAAGACAGCAATTGCTGAAAATGAAAGGACTATAACACTTTCAGTGGGACAGCTTACCGTAGGTGTGACAATTCCAGAGTGGAGCGGCGTTTTGATGCTCTGCAATATGAAAAGTCCCTCATCTTATATGCAGGCGGCTTTTCGTGCACAAAATCCATGCATTTTGACAAGGAATGGACAACGCTACAGAAAAGAGACGGCATATGTGTTTGATTTTGACCCGGCTCGTACTTTGATTATCTTTGATGAGTTCGCGAATAATCTTTTGATGGATACCATCCGCGGTCAGGGAACCAGCAATGACAGGAAAGATAACATTAAGAGACTGCTCAATTTTTTCCCAGTTATTGGCGAAGATGACGAGGGGAAAATGGTAGAACTGGATGCGGCATCGGTACTTTCTATTCCAAGGGCATTGAAGAGTCAGGAAGTAGTCCGTAAGGGATTCATGTCCAATTTTTTGTTTAGAAATATCAGCAATGTATTTGGTGCGCCGAATATTGTCCGGGAGATTGTGGAGAAACTTACGCCGGCGGCAGAGGTGCAGCAGAAGAAAAGGGATAATACTATACTTGACGGGATGGATTCTGTATCGGTGGATGAAAAAGGTGAAGTCCAGATTGATAACGAGATTATCATTGGCAAGTCACAAAGTTTGTTTGGGAAAAAGATGTACGAGGAATTTTATGATAATATCCAGCTGAAGGTCTCGAAAGTGACAGAGAAATCAACTCTTTATGACGTGGAGGAGCATTTGGATTCTCTTGTGTCCTCTATCAAAGAAGGTATGAAAGAGCGTGTGCTTGCTCCAGTTGCAGGTGAGTATGGTGTGAAAAAAGGGGCGCAGAACCGTCTGGAACGTCAGGTGGAGCGAGAGATTGACACTACATTCGGAAAAGTAAAAGATGATTACAAACAGCAGACACGTATTGCACAGGTTGAGTTTGAGCGGGAACAAAGGGAGGCTGAGACGGAACAGGAGGTCAAACAGGCAGAAGAGAAATATAAAGCCAGTATGGATGACGCTATGAGGTCATTTATGGAAACTGTGCAGGAAAATGTTCAGAAGACAATTCAGGAGAAACCACAGAAACTGGTGGAGCAGCTTGAAAAGAATAAGGCAGAGCAGGAGAAACGAACTGTGGAGGATGAGGTCAGGGCACATCTGAGAGGATTTTCCCGTACAATTCCAAGTTTTATAATGGCTTATGGAGACGGGCATCTTACGCTTTCGAATTTTGATGATTATACGGAGGATGATGTATTTCTTGAGGTGACTGGTATCACGGAAGATGATTTCCGTTTTCTAAGGGATGGCGGAGATTATGCAGATCCAGAAACCGGTGAGAAGAAACATTTTGAAGGGCATCTGTTTGATGAGATTGTATTTAACGATTCCATTGAAGAATTCTGGAAGAAGAAACAGCAGCTTGCGAATTATTTCGATGAGTCGCAGGATGAGGATATTTTTGATTATATTCCGCCGCAAAAGACAAATCAGATTTTCACGTCTCGTTGGGTGGTGGAAAAGATGGTGAATCAGTTAGAAGAGAACAATCCGGGCTGCTTTGATGATCCGACAAAGACTTTTGCAGACTTATATATGAAATCAGGTCTATATATTACGGAGATTGTCAAGAGATTATATCGGAGCGAAGCAATGAAGAAAGCTTTCCCTGATGATAAGGAGCGGGTGCGCCATATCTTAAGCAAACAGGTTTATGGTATGGCACCGACCAGAATCATATATCTTATTGCAACGAACTATATTCTTGGTTTTGATGAGGAAATGAGAAACGATACGCATAATTTTGTGGAAGCAGATGCTGCAGATGCGGCAAAGAATGATGTGTTGAAAGAACTGGTAAATAAAAATTTTGGTTAAAGTGGAATAATGAGGATTAGATTATGAGCAGAAGCTTTTCAACAAATTTAAGCGGTAAAGTCAGGAATTTTCCTTTGCCGAAGAATAGACCTTTAGTTCCTTTATATGAAGCAGTTGTTAATTCAATCCATGCGATAGATGAAAGAAAGAGTAATGGAGATGTATTTGATGGAAGAATAGAGATAGAGGTTGTTAGAGATAGAACGCTTTTTTCAGATTCTGATAGTAATACAGTCAGAGGATTTAGGATAGCAGATAACGGAATCGGTTTTGACGAAAATAATATGAAATCTTTTATGGAAGCTGATTCTGAATATAAAATGGCTATTGGAGGCAAGGGCGTAGGGCGATTTTCATGGCTAAAAGCATTTTCGGAGGTTCATATAAAAAGTGTCTATAAAGAAGAAGGAAAATTTGTTGTTCGTGAATTTGATTTTACTACTGCCAGATCAGAAATAGAGGATGTGCTTACCGAGGAAGAAAGTGGAACGGGGTATTGTACTGAAGTTACATTGTCGGATTACCTTAAAGATTATAAGAGCAATGCGCCGAAGAAGTTAGATATAATTGCAATGAGAATCATTCAGCATTGCTTGGCATATTTTTTGCGAAAAGATTGTCCTGCAATGAAGATTTATGATACAGAAAATAGTTTATCTTTGAATCAAATATTCAGAGATATAATTACGACCAATGATAACCAGACGCAGTTTGAGGTAAAAGGGCAGAAGTTTAATTTATTGCACATAAAAATCACGGACAGATCATTCGGCTCAAGAAATAGGCTCTATTTGTGCGCAAATGAAAGACTGGTTGATAGCAAAGAGCTGGAAAAACTTATTGTAGATTTGGATTCTGATATTTTTGATAATGAAGAATATTGGTATCTAGGTGTACTTACGAGTGAATATTTTGATGAAAATGTTGATATGAACCGACTGTCTTTTTCTCTGCCAACAGAGAGCAGTGTCTTGTTGCCGGGGAATCCCGGACTTGATGATATTGTGAAAGAAGCTTGCCATCAAGTTGAATTGTATTTGGCAGATTATCTTCAGGAGGTTAAGAATAATAAGCAGGAGAGAATAACGAAATATACTACCGAAACAGCGCCGCAATATAGACATTTAGCTTATTATGAACCGGATAAAATTGCAGCGTTGAAGCCGGGACTTTCGGATGAGGCTTTAGATGATGCCTTGTATGGAATAAAACGTGAATTTGAAAATAAAACTAAAACAGAGTGCAGAAGTTTACTAAATCAGTTGGAAAAAGGAACTATTTCTTCAGAGGAATATCAGTCGAGATTTCAGAAGACAATAGGAAAGGTAAGTGATGTTAATAGAGCGGCTCTTGCGGAGTATGTTGTGCATCGAAGAATTATTCTTGACCTGTTTAGTAAAGGGGTTAACATAAAGGATGATGGAAAATTTAATTTGGAAAAATATATGCATCAATTGATATATCCAATGCGTGCAACTTCTGATGAGATTCCTTATGAGAATCATAATTTGTGGCTTATTGATGAAAAGCTATCTTTTTGCCAATTTATTTCTTCGGATAAGCCGTTTGACAACAAATTCGGAGAAGAACGTACAGATATTCTTGCACTTGATAGTCCGGTGGCTATTGCGGAAAATAAAAACAATGGAATGGCGTATGATACCGTTATAATATTTGAGCTTAAGAAACCGATGAGGGATGATTATAATATGGAAAAGAATCCTATTACGCAGTTGACCGATTATGCTCAAAGAATACTTGATGGAAAAGTAAAAGATAGCAATCATAGGAAAATAACAGTTACCGATAGCACTCAATTTTATCTTTATGCCGTTTGCGACATCACGCCTTCACTTGAGCGCGTATTAAATACAATGTCATTTACACGAACGCCGGATAGATTAGGCGCATATTTTTACAATGGGACTATGCATACTTATATTGAAGTTCTTTCGTACGATAAGGTTCGGAATGATTCTGAAAAACGAAACAAGGTGTTGTTTGATAAACTAGGGATATAAAGTAATATTTGAAACAAGTTGTCATATTACCATATTGGATAAAAGAGTGTACTATAATTGTCAGATAAGGAAATGTATGGTATACTTGGAACGTGGGAAACCATAGAGCCGGGCGGCTACCCTCTTTTTCGGAGGGGCTAACCCTCCAGATGTCATGCCCTTTGGGTACGAAAGAAAGGAGGGCGTTGCTAATGATGATTACATATTCTGATTTAGTTCAGACTGGAATATTCATTGTTGCCCTTATTGGATTGTGTTACACAATTTTTAAGGGAAAATGGAAATAGCCGCCACTACTGCCAATAGTGACGGCTGACCTTGTAAAAGGTTACTGATAAAACTTATTTGGTGGGTAGCCGCTTCTATGGCTTCCC
>JAAWSH010000016.1 GCA_022801475.1 Acutalibacter sp.
TTTCGCAGTATATCATTCCCCGGCGGGAAAGTCAAGGGGGTGTTCAGTCATTTTCTATTTTTGCCCGAAAAATCGCGGAAAAACAGACGGTAGGGGAGTAAAACCTGGAACTATAGGAAATTGCTGAAAGTTTTTCAGATTTTTTTAAAAAACCTATTGACAAACGCCGCGCGATGGTTTATAATACAACCATCACAAGAGAGAACGAGCTTGTGAGAGTCTAAGTAATTAATAGGTTGTTCCGCTAAAGCCGGAAGTAGACGGTAGAATTGGGAAGCTTAAAAAGAATTGTTTCCTAAAGGCCGGAGCGAAAACGGCGGAGTGGTAATTTGAGTGGAAGTAAGCGCTTTTGCGTATACACCCAGTGGAAGTTGTAAAAATTGGGTAGTCTTGAGAAGACAGCCGTAAAGATACGGTACGCAGGATTGCGTGAAAGGGAGGCCCAAGACCAGCGCTTACAAGAGAGGCGGAACTAAAAAACAAAGACGGAAAGGCGGGTGAGTCCAATGGACTTAAGTGAAACACAGCACGAGCTTGCGGACTCATGGTCCGCAAAATAGATATAAATGCGAATGATCCTAAATTACGAAAGGCGGTCACTATGCTGCAAAAGTATAGAGTGACAGCAAGTCAATTTGGCACGGACCTGTTTTGGCGCCGCTAGTTTAGAAGCTTCTAAAAGCTTACCGAAATGAAATGATTACAGCGGGGCAGCGAAAGAGTACTGATGTGCCAAGTTAAAGGAGTTTTGCGCCCATGGGCTGTAGAATATTTTCGCAGTAAGCTGAAGAAGCTGGATTTTTTGCATAATAAAGGCCTCCAGGGCAATACTTGGAGGCCTTTTCGCGTTTTTTCTTAAAGTTTATCTGTCATTTTCTGTCTTGGTTTATCATATAAATTGCCAGATAATAGACCTTGCATAAGTGTTGTTTTTAGATTATAATAAAAATGTGATTTGCCTGGATTCGTTAAGATAGAGATCATGGTATCGCTTCTAATTGAGAATAGGGCTGTTTTTATGTATTACATAGTTTTTTAGTGCTTTGGGGATCTTTTAACCAAAGCCTAGAGTCTGTTTTTTTATTTAAGAAAGGGAGTAAAATGCATGTCAAGATATTGGGACGCCGAGGCGTTTTGGAATTGTTATAACGAATTAATTGAAGCATCTAACCTGGTTAGTATGGCTGAATATCCGCAGCACGGCAATACCTGCCGGCTGCTGCATAGTGTGGCCGTGGCCTATTACAGCTGCCGGCTGGCCTCCTTTTTAGGGGTGCGCTTTCATATGAGGGATATGGCCATTGGGGCGCTGCTTCACGATTACTTTTTTTATGACGCCCAAGACGGCGACCCTACCCGTAAGGGCCACTGGGCCCGCCACCCGGAAATTGCTTGGCAAAATGCGGCCAAAGAGCTGGAGCTTACTGGCATAGAGGCAGACATCATTCGAACCCATATGTTCCCGCTGACCTTGCGTCCGCCCCGGTATAGAGAAGGGGCAGTGGTCACCCTGGTAGATAAGGGCTGCTCGGTATACGAATTTTTTAAGAGAAAAAGCCCTTACCCCAGGCTTTCAGGAAAGTGCTTACCAAAAGCTGAGGCGGTTTGAAAAACCGCACTTTGCCGCCAAATTTCCGGCGGCTTTTTCTTTTGCCTTGCATTTATGGAGATTTTGAGGTATACTATAACATCAGGAAATAGTTGGACAGCAAAATATACCCATTGAGTCTTTGAAAATACATAAAGATTGTTTTCTTTAGTGTAGTGTGGAGGATTCGTAAAATATATATGTGGGTCTTAGGAGCAGCCGGAGGAAGGAGCATCTTTTTTATGCTGAAAACACTTTTTGTAAAATACCGGGAGATGATCCTGTATCTGTTTTTTGGAGTCCTTACCACTTTGGTGAACTGGGCTGCTTACTGGTTGCTAACGGATCTTCTCCACGTGCACTATATGGCCTCCACGGTGGTCTCCCAGCTGCTGGCGATTCTTTTTGCCTATGTGACGAACCGAACGTGGGTGTTTGAGAGCAAGGTCCATGGGGCCCGGGGCATTGCCCTGGAAATGGCCAAATTTTTTGGGGCCCGGGGTGTCTCGCTGCTGCTGGACATGGGGTGCATGTTTGTGGGCGTGGATCTTTTGCATATGAACGATAAAGTTATGAAAGTGTTTGCCAGTGTTTTAATTGTGATAGCCAATTATATTTTCAGCAAGCTGTTTGTGTTCCGTGGAAAGCCAGCGGAACACAAGGACGGCCGCTTGTAAAAAGACAAAATGTTTCCATTGCAGGGAGGATGTTTTATGGCAAGAAAAGCAAAGGGACAAGGCTTTGAGGACGTTTCCAGCTACTCGGTTCAGGAAAAAAAGAAGCGCCGCAAGGGCCAGCGGGGCCGTGTTGTGTTGCAATCTATCGCGGCGGTAGTGTGCGTAGTGCTGATTCTTTTCGGCTCTGTGCTCGTCTACATATCCACCGACTTGATTGGAGAGCTGACCACTGGGGCCATTACCAAGGACCCGGAAAAGCTGGGGATTAATGACAACAAGCTGCCGGGAGGGGCGGTCTCGGACAGCAGTATAAAAAATATCGCCGTTTTTGGCCTGGACGCCCGAAATGACCAGTTTGTAGGCCGTTCAGACCTGCTAATGGTGGTAACAGTGGACAACCGCCATGGGTCTATTAAGATGAGCTCTATTTTGCGGGATAGTCAGGTGCACATCGAGGGCGAGGGCTTTGGCTCCCATTATGACGAATATACAAAAATCAACGCGGCGTATGCCTGGGGCGGTCCCGAACTGGCGGTACGCACCCTGAACCGGAATTTTGGCCTGCGTATCGAAGACTACGTGACGATCAACTTTGTAAACATGGCGGCCATTGTGGATGCTTTTGGCGGGGTGGAGATGGATGTGAGCGCCGGAGAGATCGAAGAGATCAACACCAACCTCTCCAACTTGAGCCGGGAGGTGGAGAGTCAAAAGAACATGGATATGGCAGAGGGTGTGTATGACGACCGGAAGTACCCAGAAATCTCTGACGGCGACTATATGTCCGCTACCGCCGATATGGCCACCTATCTGCTTAACGGCAACCAGGCGGTGGCCTATGGGCGTATCCGCTATATTGGCGATGATTTTGAACGGGTAGAGCGCCAACAGAAGGTACTGGCGGGGCTTATTCAGCGGGTAAAGCTGCTAAGCGTTACCGATTACCCTCAGCTGGTGAAAAAGCTGATGCCCTATTGTCTGACCAACCTGGAGCTGGACGACATTTTGGGCATGCTGCCAATTTTAACCAAAGACATTGAAATAGAATCTATTTCAGTGCCAGATATTGATTATGATTCGATCGAAGACATGCGCAGCGACATTGTCTATGATATTGAGAGCGCGGCCAAGCGCATGAGCGCTTTTATCTATGAGGAACAGTCTCCTTATTGGAATGAATATAATGGAAGCAGTGCCGCCGGGGAAGATGGGGAATCGGGAGAGGGAGAGTAAAAAGAAACCATGCCGAGATATGAAAAAAAGCCTGCGGGCCGGCACAGCGCACCCAAAGGCGGAAGGCCACAAAGACCTAGCGCCCAGGCGCCCCGCACCCGCCGGGAGCCCCTTCGTGACAATTACTATTACGACGACTACCAGGGGCCGGGAGAGTTCGAAGATATTTCTAGCTACTCTTCCGAACAGGCTCGCAGGGCTGGCCGCCGGGAGATGGCCGGAAGAAAACAGCCCAAGCGGCCCAAAAGGCGCATGAAACTTGGGACAAAAATTTTTCTTGTGCTAATTCTGCTGGTGTGCGCCTTGGCAGGGCTAGGGGTGTATATGTTCGGCGGGCTGAAGGTGCGCCCTTTGGAGGGAAGCCTCAGTGTGAATACCTCGGCCCGAACCCTTGGAGTAAAGACCATTGCCCTGTTCGGCGTAGATAGCCGGGAGGGCGAAAACCAGGGGCGCTCGGACGCGCTGATGGTTATGGCAGTGGATAGCCGCAATCACACCTTGAAAATGGCCTCGTTGATGCGGGATTCAGAGGTGTATATCCCGGAATATGGCTATGATAAGCTGACCCACGCCTATGCCTATGGTGGGCCGGAACTGGCTATACGGACCCTAAATGAGAACTTTGGTCTGGACATTGAGGACTATATGACCGTAAACTTTTATAATATGGCCCGCATTGTGGATGCTTTTGGCGGGGTGGAGCTGGAACTGAGCGGCGACGAGATGCGGGAGGTGAACCGCAACCTGTGGAACCTGAGCCAGGAGGTTCTGCGGGAAGGAGGAGACTCGGGAATTCGAGACAAGGATTATTTCACTGCCACAGATGGCACCCATAATATGATTGATGGAGAGTATATAGGCGGCCGGGTAACCTTAAACGGCAATCAGGCAGTGGCCTATTCCCGTATTCGAGAGCTGGATGGCGACGAGAGCCGCACAGGCCGGCAGCAGCGGGTACTGGCCGGCCTGGTGGACGGGGCGAGAAAAAAGACACTGTTTAGTTATCCGGGGATTGCGCATGGGATGATGCCCAACTGTGAGACCTCTCTTAGCCTGGGGGATATAGCCCAGCTGGCGCCCTTTGCCCTGGGGAAGATCCAAACAGAGAGTATTACCCTGCCCGGAGAGGAGGAGGGCGCCTACGGCGCCTGGAACGAATACGATTCGTGGGTGCTGCGCTATGACAACCAGTTAATGGGGGAGCATCTGCGGGACTTCCTCTATGGAGAATGAGAGCGCGCTGGTATGGAGATGAAACGCAAAGTATGTGCTTCTTCATGGTGTAACGGAATTATTCGCAAGAGATAAATAATAAATTTTTTCAAAGGGGACAGAATTATGAGCGAACCGGTATTGGTCATTATGGCGGCGGGTCTGGGAAGCCGTTATGGCGGCGGCGGACTAAAGCAGGTGGAGCATGTGGGTCCTTGCGGCGAATGCATTATTGACTATTCCATATACGACGCCTGGAAAGCGGGGTTCCGCAAGGTGGTGTGCGTCGTCAAGGAGACTATGCTGGAGGAGTTCCAACAGGAGATTACGAACGCTATCGAGCCCTATATGCAGGTGGAATTTGCTTTTCAGAAGCAGGAAGACATTCCCGCTGGTTTTTGCGTTCCTAAGGATAGAGAAAAACCCTGGGGCACAGGACATGCGGCCTTGGCCGGGGCGCGGCTGGTAGGGGACGCTCCGTATGCGGTGATCAATGCCGATGACTTCTATGGGAGAGAGGCCTTTCAGAAAATCTACGATTTTCTAAAAAATGCCCAGGACAATCCAAAACTGGATTTGGCTATGGTGGGCTATCAGGTGAAAAATACCATTTCCCAGCACGGCTCTGTAGCCCGGGGCGTGTGCCAGGTGGAGAATGGCATGTTAGTAAAAGTGGTGGAGCGTACCCGTATAGAGAAACTGGAAAGCGGCGAGATTGCCTATACCGAGGACGATGGGGCCAACTGGGTTACGCTGCCGCCGGATACACCGGTCTCTATGTCCGTTTGGGGCTTTACTCCAGGCTTTACCGCAGGACTGGAGGAGGAATTTTTAAGGTTTTTTAAGGAGGATTTGGATAAAAATCCTCTGAAGGGGGAGTTCTTCCTGCCTTTTGCGGTGAATTCTTTGTTGCAGCAGGGGCGCGCCCAGGTAACCGTGCTTTCCACTGGTGATAAATGGCATGGTATTACCTATAAGGTGGACCGTCAAGCGGTGGTAGACGCCATAGCTGGTATGACAGAGCGGGGCCTATATCCATCGCCGGTATGGGGGACGCCAGCATAAGAGTTTTTTGGCATTTGCCGCACCCTGGCGGCTGGTTCTGGAAGAGTCGGGGGGATGGCATGAACGTTTTCGGAAGCGATGGATTCCAGCGGATACGTACCTTATTAAAAGTAGACGGTAGACCCAACAAATAGGTGTTGGGCGCACTTGAAAGGGACTGCGTTTATTACGAAATATATTTGAAAGCCGTTGCCTTGTGGTACGGCTTTTTTCTATTGTAGAATTCATTCCCGGCAGCCGGGCCGAAAAGCCTCTATGGGTGGAAATACACAGAGAATGCCGTTGGATTTTGTTATAACACACAAAGTTTGGGCATTTTAAACCTGATCTTTAAAATAAATAGCTAAAAACCACTTGAAATTTTCCAGAAGTATGGTATTATAATAGCATGGGTTTCAATCTAAACAGGACAAGGAGATCGATAACCATGAACACCGGTACGTCAGATATAGAAAAAGCAGTGCAGGCTGGTTCGAAACCGGTCAGCGATCCCGGCCAGGTCCCTCTAGACCTGTTCCACAGGGGCAAAAACCGCCGTGCGTATGAGTATTTAGGCGTGCATAAGGCCAATTATCAGGGTAAAAAATGTATGGTGGCCCGGCTTTGGGCCCCCCATGCAAAGGCTGTGTCTCTGGTGGGGAATTTTTGCAATTGGGACAACGCCAAGTACCCTTTAAAGAAGATCGACGACAGCGTTTGGGAGGGTTACACTGACTTCGAGTTTGAGCCCTTCGAGATGTACAAGTTTTATATTAAGGACGCCGCTGGCGAGAACTCTTACAAGGCAGACCCCTTTGCCCGCCATACCGAAACCCGTCCGGGTACCGCTTCCCGTTGGTATGAGCTGGACCGTTATGCTTGGCAGGACGCTGCTTGGCAGAAGAAGAAAGAGCAGACCCCTTCCTACAGCCAGCCTATTAATATTTACGAAGTCCACGCCGGCTCTTGGCGGAAGTATGCCGACGGCAGCGTGTTCTCCTATGATAAGCTGGGGGATGAGCTGATTCCTTATGTAAAGGACATGGGTTTTACCCATATTGAGTTCATGCCGCTCACCGAGTATCCATACGACGGCTCCTGGGGATACCAGGTGATGGGCTATTTTGCCCCCACCTCCCGTTATGGCCAGCCCAGCGACTTTATGCGCTTTGTGGATCGCTGCCACCAAGCGGGCATTGGTGTCATCATGGACTGGGTGCCCTCTCATTTTCCCAAAGACGCGGCGGGCCTGGCCAAATTTGACGGTACGCCTTGTTACGAGTATGCGGATCCCCGCAAGGGCGAACATAAAGAGTGGGGCACCTTGGTATTTGACTATGCCAAACCCGAGGTCATGAGTTTTCTGATGTCTAGCGCGGTGTTCTGGCTAAAAGAGTACCATGTGGACGGCCTGCGGGTGGACGCGGTGGCCTCTATGCTGTACCTGGACTATAACCGCCGGGATGGCGAGTGGGTGCCCAACAAGGATGGCGGCAAGGAGAACCTGGAGGCTGTGGCCTTTTTGCAGGCATTGAGCGAGGCAATTTTTGCCGAGGTGAAAGAGCCTTTGATGATCGCGGAGGAGTCCACCGCCTGGCCTATGGTTAGTAAGCCCACCTTTATCGGTGGGCTGGGCTTCAATTACAAATGGAATATGGGCTGGATGAATGACATGCTCCGCTATATGTCTATGGACCCCCTGTTCCGCAGCGGCAACCACAATAGCCTAACCTTCTCCTTCTTCTATGCTTTCTCCGAGAACTTTATCCTGCCCATCTCTCACGACGAGGTGGTGTATGGTAAGGGTTCGTTAATCAATAAAATGCCTGGCGACGACCAGATGAAGGCGGCCCAAATGCGGGCCTTTGTCACCTACATGATGGGCCATCCGGGGAAGAAGCTGCAATTTATGGGCACCGAGTTTGCACAGAAGGACGAGTGGAACTTTGAGAAGGAGCTGGAATGGGGCCTGCTGCAATATAAGGAGCACAAAGATGCCCAGAATTTCTTTAAAGCAGTAAATCACTTCTACCTCGACCGGCCGGAACTGTGGGAAATCGACTTCTCCTGGGAGGGCTTTGAGTGGATCTCTAACGATGACTACACCCAGAGCGTAATTGCCTTTAGGCGTAAGTCCAAAGAAGGCAAAGAGCTGGTGGCTGTATGCAACTTCGTACCTGTGCAGCGGGAGAACTACCGGATCGGCGTACCCTATTGGGGTACCTGGGCCGAGGTGTTCAGCTCGGACGACAAGAGCTTCGGTGGACAAGGCGTTACCAACGGCAAGCACATTTTGGCTGAGGACGAGCCTATGCATGGCTGCGAACAGAGCGTCAGCCTGACCCTGCCTGGGAACACGGTGTTCTTCCTGGAGTGTGTAAAGCGCGGAGAAAAGCCTAAGCCCAAGGTAAAGGCCATGCCTGTGCCGAAGCCGGAGGCGAAGGTGGCGAAACAGACCCAGCGGGCCAGCTAAAAGAACCTGGACTTGCCGGGAAAAAGATTTTCTATTGTCAAAAAAGCGCCGTTTTTTACCGGCGGCTGCTTTAGAAAGTAATATATCAATCCCAAAGTAATCACATAGGAGGACAAACAATGTTACCCAAACAAGAGGTCGTGGCTATGCTGCTTGCGGGCGGCCAGGGCAGCCGGCTGGGCGTGCTGACCAAAAACATCGCCAAGCCCGCCGTACCCTTCGGGGGGAAGTACCGAATTATTGACTTTCCCCTTTCCAACTGCGTAAATTCCGGTGTTGAGACGGTGGGTGTGCTCACCCAGTACCAGCCCCTGGAGCTGAACGAATATATTGGTTCCGGCCAGCCCTGGGACCTGGACAGTATGAATGCCGGCGTACATGTGCTTTCTCCGTATGAGAAGCGGAAAAAGACTGACTGGTATAAAGGCACGGCCAATGCCATTACCCAGAATATTCCCTTTATTGAGCGTTATAATCCCGACTATGTTCTGGTGCTTTCCGGCGACCATATTTATAAGATGGACTATTCGAAGATGATTGCGTACCATAAGGAAAAGGACGCCGCCTGCACAATTGCCGTGCAGCAGGTGCCCATGGCCGAGGCCAGCCGCTTCGGTATCCTAAATACCAATGAGGATAATTCCATCTACGAGTTTGACGAGAAGCCCAAAAAGCCCAAGAACGATCTGGCCAATATGGGTATTTACGTGTTCACCTGGGAAAAGCTGAAGAAGTTCCTTCTGGCCGACGAGGAGGATCCTAAGAGTTCCAACGACTTTGGTAAAAACGTGCTGCCCGCTATGCTAAATTCCGGCGAGAAAATGTTTGCTTATCGCTTTGAGGGCTACTGGAAGGACGTAGGCACTATCGACAGTTTATGGGAGAGCAATATGGACATTCTGGACCCCAACATTCCGCTGGATTTGGGGGACCCGGACTGGCGCATTTATTCCCGCAACCCGGTAATGCCTCCCCACTATATCGCTAAAGGAGCTCATGTGCAGAACTCCACTATTGCCGAAGGCTGCAATGTCTATGGAGAGTTAGAATTTTCCATTCTCTTTGCCGGGGTATATGTAGCCCCAGGCGCGGAAGTATCCTCTTCTATCATCATGCCCGGTGCGCGCATTGAAGAGGGCGCAAAGGTCCAGTACGCGATTGTGGCTGAGGACGCGGTAGTAGGAGCGGGCGCGGTGGTAGGCCAGCGGCCCGAGGATGTGGAAAATAAGGACGAGTGGGGCGTGGCCGTGGTGGGCCCTGGCTGCAAGGTCCCTGCCGGCGGTTATGTTGCTCCTAAAGAAATGCTGGACGCGGAAGATGGAGAGAAATAAGAGTATGCCCGAAAAATTAACAGAAATGAAAGGTAGATGGTCGATATGATGCGCGGCAACGATGTTATGGGCATTCTCTTTGCCTATGTGCACGAGGAGCGTGTAAGAGAACTGACAGAAAACCGGGTGATGGCCTCCATACCCTATGGCGGCCGCTACCGGCTGGTAGATTTTGCCCTCTCAAACCTGGTGAACTCCGGGGTAAAGAAGGTGGGCGTTATTACAGAGCAGAATTATCAGTCCTTAATGGACCACCTGGGCTCTGGCAAGACCTGGAACCTCTCCCGCAAGCGGGAGGGACTGTTCCTGTTACCTCCCTTCGGCGCGGATATTTCCCGCACCGATGGTCTGGTGACCAGCTTGGCCTCTATCCATAGATTTTTGAAAAATTCTAAGGAAGAATACGTACTGTTCTCCAACTGCGACACAGTCTCCAACATTGACTACAATGATGTGTTCCGTTTCCATGCGGAGAAGGACGCGGACATGACCATTATCTACCGTCATGGCACCTCTCCGGATACGGACCGTAACGTAATCTACACAGTGGATCCCGAGGGCGCGGTGCGGGATGTGCTGATCAAGCGGGGGGGAGAGTCTAATGTAAACTATGGCTTTGGTAAGTGCATCATCCGCCGTAAGAAGTTGATGGAGCTGGTGGACGACTGCATGAGCCGCAACCTGTACGACTTTGACCGGGACCTCTTGCAGCGGAACATTAAGGATCTGCGGGTGTATGGCTATGAGGCCACCGGCGCGGCCTATACTATCTCATCCCTTAGCAGCTTTTTCGACGCCAATATGGCCCTGATGGACCCCAAGGTGCGCGGCCAGCTGTTCCCGGCGGACCGGCCTATTTACACCAAGGTGCGGGACGATATGCCCGCCAAGTATGGCCTGGGCTCTTCGGTAACCAATTCTATTGTGGCCGACGGCTGTGTTATTGACGGCGAGGTAGAAAACTGCGTCCTGTTCCGCGGCGTAAAGGTGAAAAAGGGCGCCAAGCTGAAGAACTGCGTAATTATGCAGGACTGCGTTATTGGCGAACATACCAAACTGGACTATGTGGTCACGGACAAGAACGTGGAGTTCGAGGCAAACCGCACCATGTCCGGCTACCAGAGCTATCCGGTGTATGTGGCAAAGGGCAGCAAAGTGTAACAAAGGCCGCAAAAGCTGTGGGCCTGGGGGACCTTTCGTCCCCGGGCGGGGCTTGGAGCACAGCTCCCATGTCTCGCTGTAAGGGAAAATGGGTGCAGAGAATGCGTGTTTTTTGACCCGGCCAAACAGGCTGGAAAGACCATTCTGTATTATATTTAAAAACACAGAATACCGGAAAGGAAAATCATCCTATGAAAATTTTGTATTGTGCCAGTGAAGCCCTACCCTTTTCCGCTACAGGCGGTTTGGCGGACGTGGCGGGATCTTTGCCCCAGGCTTTGCGGGCTCGCATGGTGGGATGCCGCATTGTGATTCCCCTGTACGACAATGTGCCCCAGGAACTGCGGGATAAGATGAAGTTTATCACGAGCATTAGCGTACCGGTGGCCTGGCGGAGGCAGTACTGTGGCATTTTCGAGGCCAAGGTGGGCAATGTGACCTACTATCTGATTGACAACCAGTACTACTTCAAGCGCGGCGGCCTGTATGGTCATTTTGACGACGCGGAGCGCTTTGCTTTCTTCTCTCGGGCCATTTTGGAGATGCTGCCCTACATAGACTACAAACCGGATATTATCCATGCCAACGATTGGCAGACCGCCCTAGTGCCAGTTTATTACCGGCTATTTTATGCCAACAATGAGTGGTACGCTGGTATTAAAACATTGTTTACTATCCACAATATCCAGTATCAGGGCCAGTATGGTAAGGATATTCTGGAGGACGTGTTCGGTATCCCTGTGCATGAGAGCCAGCTGCTGGAGTTTAATCGGGATGTGAACCTGATGAAGGGCGCGGTTGAGTGTGCCAACTGGGTCTCTACTGTAAGCCCCACCTATGCCCAGGAGATTCTGGACTCCTGGTTCTCTCATAAGCTGGACCCCATTCTGCGGGAACGTTCTTGGAAGCTTTCGGGTATTCTCAACGGTATCGATACTGTTAACTACGACCCGGAGACTGATCCTAACCTTTTTGCTAATTATACCCAGGCGGATAAGTCCGGGAAAGCTGTTAATAAGCAGAAGTTGCAGGAGCGGCTGTGCATTGAGGTAGACCCGGACGTGCCGGTTATCGGCATGGTCACCCGGCTGGTTTCACACAAGGGCCTGGATCTGGTGAAGGATGCGGTGGACAATGTGATGCAGTACTCCAACGCCCAGATCGTGATTTTGGGCAGCGGAGACCTGGAGTATGAGAACTACTTCAAGTGGATGCAAGAAAAGTATCCTGGTCGGTTTGTGCTGTGCCTGGGCTTTGTGCCAGAACTTTCCCGGAAGATTTACGCTGGCGCGGACATTTTCTTAATGCCCAGTAAGTCGGAGCCTTGCGGGCTTTCCCAGATGATCGCGCTTCGTTATGGTACCATTCCCGTGGTACGGGAGACTGGCGGCCTGAAAGACTCTATCACGGATAGTGGAGATGGCGAGGGCAACGGCTTTACCTTTATGACCTATAATGCGGGCGATATGCTGCACAGTCTGCACAGGGCCATTTATGCCTATAATTCTGATAAAGAGGGCTGGGGCATTTTGGTTGACAGGGCTATGAGCTGCGACAACAGCTGGACAAAGTCAGCGAATGAGTACATTCGGCTCTATAAGCAGATTTTAGAGAACTAAGCTTTTTCAAAACTATGAGGGTAATTTCATAAATAAAAAGGCGGCGGAGTAATCTGCCGCCTTTTCGCATGATAATAACCGCTAAGGGCAAAGAGGTAAGAAAATAGAAACAAAGAAATAGCGTAGGATTTTGTAATGTCTTTGTAATATTTGGCTTCCATTTTCCGGCAAATTGTGGTATAATAAGAGATACGGCAAAGAATGTAGAGAGTAAATGTCCCAGGCAATCTACTAGCGAGTTACTTGAAATCAACATAGAAGGGGCTACAGATATGGAGCACAAATATGCCAGCGACTGCCACACCCACTCGATCTGTTCGCCAGACGGGAAGAACACCCCTCGGGAGATGGTCGCGCAAGCGGTCCATTTGGGTTTATATGCCTATACGCTGACAGACCACTGCGAGTGCCACGAATATTGGGAGACGTACCGGCAGCGGACCGAACAGGCCTGGCAAGCCATGGAAGAGCTGGAAGCGGGGGAGATACGGCTGCTGCGGGGAGTTGAGCTGGGCCAACCTTTGCAAAACTTAACAGCTGCGGAAGAAGTAGTGAATCGTTTTCCTTATGATTTTGTAATTGGATCTTTGCATAATCCTGCTAATGAGGAAGACTTCTATTATATGGATTGCACCAAAATGAGTATTGAGCAGATTGCCCAAAAGCTAAATAGGTATTGGGAAGAACTGCTGGAAATGATAGACTGGGGAAGCTTCGACTCTCTTGGCCACCTGACCTATCCCTTGCGGTACATCCAAGGGGAGCAGGGCATTTCGGTGGACTTGGCCCAGCACCAGGGAAAGATTGAC
>JAAWSH010000017.1 GCA_022801475.1 Acutalibacter sp.
ATCGAGTGCTTCTTCTTCCCCCCGGACCTGCCCGCCCGGCCCAACTTTACCCCAGACAGCGAGTCCAAGTGGTCCTCTCTGGGGGCCTGGCTGCCTTTGTTCAGCATGACCGGGGTCATTGGCTGGCTACAGCTGCGGCACAGGCACTGGCTGAAAAAGATGCTGTGGATCCTCTTTGCCATGGCCCTGGTGCCTTTCCTCAACTCCTCCTTCCAG
Organism: Acutalibacter sp.; assembly: GCA_022801475.1. Taxonomy (GTDB): domain Bacteria; phylum Bacillota; class Clostridia; order Oscillospirales; family Acutalibacteraceae; genus Acutalibacter. The sequence continues at coordinate 217 of JAAWSH010000017.1, forward strand.
ATGATGAACAGCGCCTTTTACGCCCGGTGGTACTATATGCTGACCCTGATGATGAGCCTAGCTACTGTGATGGCCCTGGAAAACCAGCGGGTGGACTGGCGGCGGTCCATTACCTGGACCCTGACGATTACCGTGGCTATTGCGGCTGTAATCGGCTTTATGCCCGTGGTAGAGACCGAGGACGGAGAAACCACTGTGACCATGGGCTTGGAGCAGTACCCCACCCGTTTTTGGAGCTATGTGGCCATTTCCCTGATCTGCCTGGGGATACTGGTGTATATCTTCCTGTTCTGCCGGAGCAGCCGCCGGGTGTTCCGCCGGGTGACCATGGGCTGCCTTTCGGCAGTGTCGGTGCTGTACGCCATCTTCTTTATCGCCTTGGGCAAAACCCAGAGCGACTATACCTGGGACCACATTATACCCTACCAGCTGAACGGCGGCGCGGCCATCGACCTGCCGGATCTTCAGCAATGCCGTTCGGACTTTTACGAGTCTTTGGACAACGCGGCCATGTTCTGGCAAATTCCCTCTATTCAGGCCTTTCACAGCATTGTGCCCGGGCCTGTGATGGAGTTCTACGACTCTATTGGCGTAAAGCGGGACGTGGCCTCTAGACCAAAGGTGAGCCACTATGCCCTGCGGGGCCTGACCAGTGTGCGCTGGCTGTTTGACGATGACAGGGACCGGGACTTTTTTGCCGGGGAGGATTCCAGCGAACCCGCTATGCCCGGCTGGGCCTACTATGGCAATGCCAACGGCTATGACATCTGGGAAAACGAGTACTATGTCCCCATGGGTTTTTCCTATGACTATTATTTAACCCGCAGCGAGTACGAGACCCTGGGCAAGGGCAGCGACACCACCTGCGGAGCCCGTGAGCTCTCTATGCTGCGGGCCGTGGTGCTGGAGGACCAAGAGGCTGTGCGGATTGCCGAGGCCATGGGTTTGACCCATCTTTCTGGCGACATGCGGAGCTTTACCGAAGCAGGCTACCTAAAGGATTGCCAGGACCGGGCCGCCACCGCCTGTCATGAGTTCCGCTATACCCAGACCGGATTTGAGGCCAAAATGGACACCCCCCAAAGGGACCGGCTGGTGTTTTTCAGCGTACCCTATGAGCCAGGCTGGAGTGCCCGGGTGAACGGCCAGCCCACCGAGATCCTTCGGGTAAACGTGGGCTTTATGGCAGTGAAAGTGCCGGCCCAGGGCCCTGCCGTCCATATTGAGTTCACCTATTCCACCCCTGGACTGGGGCTGGGGGCGCTGGTATCCCTGGGGGCGCTGATTCTGCTCATCGCCTATCTGACCCTTGGGAAGCGGATGAACAACTTTGCCCCAGAGCCAAAGGTTTATCCCAAGGTTATGCGGGTGGCCCGGTTTGCGGACTATGAGAAGCGCCGGAGGGCCCGGTTCTCCCGGCCGGGCGCCCTGTGCCTGCCAAATCGTAGAGAAGCGGCCGTGCCTCCCGAGGACCCGCCGGAGCCAGGGACCGTATTGACAGAAAAAGAGGAAAAGGGAGCGCCCGCCCGCCAGGAGCCCCCCGCCCCCCGGCACGAACGGCTTCAGCCCCGGCCTTGGCCGGAGAAAAAAGAAGAGGCGGAAGAAAAGGAAGAGGAACCGGAAGAAACTAACTGAAAGGATGTGCCGCCATGAACCCCACCGTCTATTTTGTCATTCCCTGCTATAACGAGGAAGAGGTTCTGCCCGAAACCGTCCGCCGTCTTTCTGCCAAGCTGGACGCCATGCGCCAGCAGGGCCTGGCCAATGCGCAAAGCCGGATGCTGCTGGTGGACGACGGAAGCCGGGACAAGACCTGGCAGCTGATTACCCGGCTGAACCAGGAGAATATGTATGTGGAGGGGGTTAAGCTGGCCCACAACCGGGGCCACCAGAACGCCCTGCTGTGCGGCCTGATGACCGCCATGGACAGCTGCGACTGCGCCATTAGCCTGGACGCGGACCTACAGGACGACGTGGACGCGCTGGACCAGTTTGTACAAAAATATCTGGAGGGCTGCGACGTGGTGTACGGCGTGCGCAACAAGCGGGACACGGACACCTGGTTTAAGCGCACCACTGCCGAGGGCTTTTACAAGGTGATGAAGCTTTTGGGCGTGGACGTGGTCTTTAACCACGCGGACTACCGGCTAATGAGCAAGAGGGCCCTGGAGGGGCTCTCCGAGTACAAAGAGGTCAACCTGTTCCTGCGGGGGCTGGTGCCACTCATTGGCTACCGCAGCGACTACGTGTACTACGACCGCCACGAACGTTTTGCGGGAGAGTCCAAGTATCCGCTGAAAAAGATGATCTCCTTTGCTCTGGACGGCATCACCAGCTTTAGTGTAAAGCCCCTAAAGCTGATCTCCAACTTTGGAATTCTCCTTTCTGTCCTAAGCGTATTTGGGCTTTTGTACGCCCTGGTCTCATACTTTGCCGGATGGGCTGTGTCTGGGTGGACGGCCATTGTGTGTTCTATTTGGCTTTTGGGCGGTTTACAGATGCTGTGCCTGGGAGTGGTAGGGGGCTATATTGGCAAAATTTACAGCGAAGTAAAGGCCCGGCCCCGGTACCGGGTGGAGGAGCACCTGAAAAACCAAAAGGACAAACAGGGCTAGGGCTTGTTTGAAAATAGAGGGAATGACGGATTTTTGCCCAGAAGCGACCAGCTTCAAGGAAAAAACTGCAAGGAATACTTGCGTATTACCAGGATTTTCGACGCGGAAGAGGACCCCTTCTGGGCAAAAAGACGGTGTTTTTGATTTTTCAAACAAGCCCTAGGCGACAAAAAACAGGGACCCCAGATGAGAGGGTCCCTGTTTAGCTTTTGGACTGTTATTTCTTGGCAGTCTTGCGGGTGGTGCGGGCTGCGGGCTTCTTGGCAGGGGCCTTTTTGGTCACTGTCTTGCTCTTAGCAGCCTCAGCGGGCTTTTCTTCCACAAACTCGGCGTCAGCCGACGTCTTAGACTCAGCGCTAGCCGATGTCTTAGGCTCGGCTTTTGCCGCAGCCTTTTTTTCCGCCTTGGCTTTCAGGGCGGCGGGATCCACCAGTTTCCACTGCTGGCCCAAGCCGTCCACATCGTCCCAGATTTGCGCGGGGGCACCGTCGTCCTCCCGCATATCCACAATATCCAGAACCTTGCCAGACTGTATGTTCAGGATCTTTTTGTACGTGGGAGTAACCTTTACCAGCTGCCACAGCTGGCTTTCGCCGCCCACGTCCTCCCAGGCCTGGGCCCAGGCGCCGGCCTCGGTGGCGCCGTGCATCACGTCCAGTACCTTGGCGTTTTGCTTGTTTACAAACTTTACCACCGCGCCGGTTTTCACCAGCTGCCACAGCTGAACGTCGCTGCCGTTGGGCTCGCACTGGGTCACGGGCAGGCCGTTGTCCAGGCCGGTGGTTTGCAGGGCCTTGCCGGTTCTGCGGTTGACTATCATCAGTTCTTCCATCTTCTCCTTAGCTGCCATCAAAAAACTTCCTTTCAAACGGGGAGGCCGCCGCCTCCTGTACAGGTGTATTTTTTCTACGAGTGTCCCGCCGGGCGCGAATTCCGGAGGGAGTTTTAACTGGGTTACAAGATAATTATAGCCGCTAACAAAAATAATGTCAAATGCAAAACCCTGTTGCAGGCCGGTGTTTTTTCCCGAAGTGCCGGGATTTGCGGGGCTTTTGGCAGAATTTGGTTGAGAATTTTAGCCAATATGGGCAGTTCTTTCAATGGCTGGGAGATGAAATTCGTAAAAAAATAAAATTGTAAATTTTGCCTTTGTACCCTTGGAAAACCGGCGTTTTAGGTGTATACTTATGGATATAATTGGTGTTTTTGCCGGTTTTGCATCTTTAGGGGCGGGCATGGCTGTTTCTGTGCGCAGCTTTGTCCGGTTTGCTGGGTTTTAGCCCACGGCTTAGCCAGCGGCGGGATGGCTCCTCTTTTTTGGCGGGGCGGTTTTGCTGTGGACGGGGCGGACCCTGCCGCCCATTATGGCTTGCTGTTTGAATCTTCAGGAATTTTCATGCAGCCGCTTGACTGTTCTGTTTTGACTGACCATTTAGCATGCATTATACTTAGTCTATAAAATTCTCTCTATTGAAAGGAGCCGCTTGCCGCTATGCCTCTCCAAAAGCAACCCCCAGCATCTCCGGTCCCCCAGACTCGGGGACCCGAGCGTTTTTATCCCAACCCCAGCGAGGGCCTTTCGCCCCAGCAGGTGGCCCGGCGCATGGCCCAGGGCCTGCACAACGGCGATTCGGGCATAAAGAGCAAAACCGAGGGGCAGATTATCCGAGAAAACGTGTTCACCTTTTTTAACCTGCTGAACTTCGCCCTGGCCCTGGCCGTAATTTTGGTGGGATCGCCCCGCAGCGCCCTGTTTATGGGGGTGATTTTTTCCAATATTATCATTGGCTCTTTTCAGGGCATTCGCGCCAAGCACACCATTGACAAGCTCTCCCTGATCTCTTCTCCCAAGGCCACGGTAATGCGGGCAAGCCGGCAGTTTACCGTGCAGGTGGAGGATGTGGTGCTGGACGACATTCTGCTGCTCTCCTCCGGGGGGCAGATCTGTGCCGACGCTACGGTGGTGGCCGGCGAGTGCGAAGTGAACGAGTCTTTGCTCACCGGCGAGGCGGACCCCATTTTAAAGCAGCCCGGAGACCCGCTGCTTTCCGGCAGCTTTATTGTCAGTGGGAAGTGCTCGGCCCAGGTGGAACACGTGGGAGCCGAAAGCTATGCCAATAAGATTGCCGGGGACGCCAAGCACATGAAAAAGCGCAACTCGGAGATTATGAATTCCATTGACTTTATTGTAAAGATCATTGGCTTTGCCATTCTGCCCATTGGCGGGCTGCTGTTCTGGAAGCAGTTCTTTGTGTTGGGAGACACCTTCCAAGCCTCGGTGGTCAGTACCGCCGCCGCCATGGTGGGCATGATTCCCGAGGGCCTGGTGCTGCTCATCAGCCTGGCCTTTGCAGTGAGCGTTATCAAGCTCTCTACCCACAAGACCCTGGTGCAGGATATGTACTGCGTAGAGACCCTGGCCCGGGTGGACACCCTTTGTCTGGACAAGACCGGCACCATTACAGAGGGCAGCATGCAGGTAGACGCTCTAGAGCCCTTTGAGGGCTTTACAAAGGAGGAGATGGAAGAAGCCCTAACTGCCCTGGTGAACACGCTTTCGGACAACAACCCCACCTTTATGGCCCTAAAAGACTACCTGCCGGACCACACCCTGTGGAAGGCGGGGGAGACGGTGCCTTTTTCCTCTGCCAGAAAGTGGAGCGGGGTCTACTTCCCAGGCCGGGGCAGCTATGTGATGGGGGCCGGGGAGTTCATCCTAGGACAGGCCTTTGAGGCTATCAAGGAAAAGGTAGAGGCCTGCTCCCAAAACGGCCAGCGGGTGCTGCTTTTGGCCCGGGCCCAGGGGCCCTTTGAGGACAAGGGCCTGCCCGGGGGCCTGGCCAGCATGGGCCTGGTGCTCATCAGCGACAAGATACGCAAAGAGGCCCCCAGCACCCTGCGGTACTTTGCGGACCAGGGGGTGGACCTAAAGGTGATCTCCGGAGACAACGCGGTGACTGTGGCAAACATTGCCCGCAAGGCGGGACTGGAGCATGCGGACCGCTATGTGGACGCCACCACCCTGCGCACGGACGAGGACATTCGCCGGGCGGTAAAGGATTACGCGGTGTTTGGCCGGGTGACCCCCCAGCAGAAGCTGGCCTTTGTCAAGGCCCTGAAGGAGGACGGCCACACCGTGGCTATGACCGGCGACGGAGTCAACGACGTGCTGGCCCTAAAGGAGGCGGACTGCTCGGTGGCCATGGCCTCGGGCAGCGACGCGGCCCGCACGGTCTCCAACCTGGTGCTATTGGACAGCAACTTTGCCTCCATGCCTGTGGTGGTCCAGGAGGGGCGGCGGTCTATCAACAACCTTCAGCGATCCAGTTCCCTGTTTTTGGTCAAGACCATCTTCTCGGCCCTGATCGGCGTGCTGTTTATTTTTATCAACTACTCCTATCCCTTTGAGCCCATTCAGCAGACCCTCATCAGCTCCCTGACCATTGGTGTGCCCTCCTTTATTTTGGCCCTGGAGCCCAACAACGACCGGGTAAAGGGCAAGTTTATTTTCAACGTGATACGAATGTGCATCCCGGCGGCTTTGACCATGACAGCCAACATTGTGGTCTTGTGCACACTCACCGAGCCCCTGGGCCTGGCCAGCGCCGAAGCCTCTACCATGGCGGTTATGACCACAGCTATGACGGGCTTTATTATGCTGTTTAAGGTTAGCGCTCCTTTCAATACCCTGCGGGGCCTGCTGTTTGGCGGGCTGCTAACGGCCTTTGTACTGGCGTATCTGTTCTTTGGGCCGTTTTTCGCCCTGGTCAGCCTGACTCTGCCCATGCTCATTGCCCTTATGCCCTTGCTCTTGTTTTCCATTGTGTTTATGCTGGCGGCCCTGCACTTTGTAGACCATGTCATTGCCAATTCCCAAAGCCCTGTGTACCTCTTTAGGGCCAAGCGGGGCCGGAAGGGGCGGCATTAAAATAATTGGGAGCGAATAAAGGATCAGCGTTCCAGGGCCTCTTAAAAGGCCGGGAGCGCTGGTTTTTTGCGGCAGCCTTTTCCTGCCCTGGGAAAGGGAGAAAGAAAGGTTGATAATTGGGAGAGGATATAGTATAATGCAAAGGAAAGTGCCCCCGGATGTTTATGGGACATAGTATAGTAAACACACTTAAAAATCGGTATGTACCGATTTTCAAGCTGGGCGACTACGTCGCCTGGTTCAAAAGAGGTATTCTATCGCTTTTGAACTGTGTTAACTATAGTAAGGGTGTAAAAGCCCTTTCTTTATGGCAATGCCGGCGGTTCTGTTCTTTTGCCAGAGCCAGGCCTTATTTGAAAATAGAGGAAGTGCCGGGTTTTTGCTCAAAACGAGGCGGTTTCAAGGGGAAAGCCGCAGGGAATACTTTGGTGTTTCGAGAATTTCCGACACAGAAATCCGCCCGTATGGGGCATAAAGACAGTATTTCCGATTTTTCAAACAAGCCCTAGTTTCCACAGGCTGAACGCCCGGGTTTTCAGCGGATTCAAGGAAAAAGGCGTGGGCGGTCTTGGGGACTCAACCCCTGTTGACGTGGAAACCGCCGAAATCCATCAAAAAGACGGGCACGATTATTTCTATTAGACAGGATCCAAATACGAGTTTTTTCCATGCCTTTCATATCTTACCAGAAAAGAGCGTGATTCCCATGAGCAAAAAAATCAGTCTGGCCGTGCTCTTTGGCGGCCAGTCCTCTGAGCATGAGGTGTCCTTAATGTCCGCTGGGTCCATTCTGCAAAACCTGGACCCGGAAAAGTACGACGTGTACATGGTGGGTATTACAAAAGAGGGCCGCTGGCTGCTGTATGAGGGGCCGGTTTCCGGCCTGAAGGACGGCTCTTGGTTAAAAGGGACCCCAGCTTTTCTTGCGCCGGACCCCACGGTCCACGGCCTGGTGGTACTGCGGCAGGGCGAGGCCCAGGTTATCCGGCTGGACTGCGTTTTTCCGGCTCTCCACGGCAAAAACGGCGAGGACGGCACCGTGCAGGGGCTGTTCCAGCTTTCCGGGGTGCCCTATGTGGGGTGTGATACCACTAGCTCCGCAGTGTGTATGGATAAGGCCGTGACCCACACCCAGCTGTCTGCGGCGGGTATTCCCCAGGCCCTGTACCTGTGGTTCTACGCGGACCGATATGAGGCCGCGCCAGAAAAGGTGCGCAACAAGATTGAGGCCCGGCTGGACTTCCCCGTGTTCGTCAAGCCTGCCAACGCCGGGTCCTCGGTGGGGGTTAGCAAGGTGGAGAGCCCCGAGGGCCTGGACGCGGCCATCCGTAAGGCCGCCCAGGAGGATGGGAAGATTGTGGTAGAGCAGGGCGTGCGCGGCCAAGAGGTAGAGTGCGCCGTGCTGGGCACCCGCCAGGGGGCAGAGGCTTCTCTGGTGGGGGAGATAGGGGCCAGCGCCCAGTTCTACGACTATGACGACAAGTATATTAACGGCACCAGCCAGCTGTTTATCCCAGCGCGCATCAGCGAAAAGGCCGCCCAGGAGATACGGGAGACCGCTGTGCGTGCCTACCGGCTGCTGGGATGTTCGGGGCTTTCCCGGGTGGACTTCTTTGTAGAGGAGGACGGCCGGGTGGTGCTGAACGAGATCAATACCCTGCCGGGCTTTACCTCCATCAGCATGTACCCCAAGTTGTGGATGGCCGGAGGGATGACCTATAGCGGGCTGCTGGACCGGCTGATTGAGCTGGCCTTTCAGCGGGCCGGGGAGGGCGCCAATGGATAACCGGCCCATTGGGGTGTTCGACTCCGGCCTGGGGGGACTCACCGCGGTGAAGGCCCTGGAGAGCCTGCTGCCCAGGGAGAGCCTGGTCTATTTTGGCGATACGGGCCGGGTGCCTTACGGCACCCGCAGCCGGGAGACGGTGCGGCGCTACGCCTGGCAGGACATGTCCTTTTTGATGAAACACCAGGTTAAGGCAGTGCTGGCGGCCTGCGGTACAGTAAGCTCTACCTCGGCGGATATTGGCGCGCGGCTGCCGGTGCCCTATTTTGACGTGTTAATGCCCACAGCCCAAGCCGCTGTGGGGCAGACCAGAAACCGCAGGGTGGGGGTGATCGGTACCAGCGCCAGCATCCACAGCGGGGCCTACGAACGCACCCTGAAGGAGCTGGACCCAGGGCTTTGGGTGTATCCCCAGGCCTGCCCGCTGTTTGTGCCCCTGGTGGAAAACGGCTTTGTGGAGCCAGAGGAAGAGGTGACTCGGCTGGTGGCAGAACGGTACCTGGCCCCCCTGCGGGAGGCTGGGGTGGATACGCTGATCCTGGGCTGCACCCACTACCCGCTGATCCGGGAGACCATCCAGCGGGTGATGGGCAGCGGGGTGACGCTGGTGGACAGCGGAAGAGAGGCGGCCCTGGCCCTGGCCGGGTACCTGGAGGCCCAGGAGATGCTGTGCGGGGCGGAACAGCCCCGGCGGGCGGAGTATTATGTTAGCGACGCGCCGGAAAACTTCGGGGCGGTGGCCCAGCTGTTTTTGGGCCATGCTGTGGAGGGAAAACAGGTGGACCTGGAAGCAGGGGCTTGAAGAGCAATAAAATCTATAGAAAGAATAAAAAATAACCCCCAAAGTATAAAGGAGGCGGGAAGATGCGAGAGGATTATAATATTAATATCAAAGGCCGTCAGATCTACGCGGAGGACACCGGCGAGGTGGTGCTTTCTACAACGGGTTCTTATACCCAGCGGGACGACGTGCGGTATATTGCCTATAAGGAGTACGACGACGAGGACCCTCGCGTTTCTCACACGGCTGTTTTAAAAGTGGAACCTGGCAAAGTGACCATGATGCGGGCCGGGTCCACCACCCGGCTGATTTTGGAAAAGGGACGCCGCCACCTGTGCCTGTATGATACGGGCTTTGGTTCCATGACCGTGGGGGTGTTTACCAGCGAACTGCGCCAGGCCCTGGACCAAACCGGGGGCTCGTTGGAGATCAAGTATACCCTGGACATTGATTCCAACCTATCCAGCCGCAACGAACTTTTGGTAGAGGTTAGCCCCCTGCCTGGGATGTGCCTATGATGGACTTAGAAGCCTTAGACTGTTTATATGCCGGACTCTGCCAGCGGCGGGAACGGCTGCAAAAAGCCCTGGAGACCCTGGAGCTCTGCCCCGCAAGGGGGCCTGGCCGCCTGGGCTGGGTCAGGAACCATCGCCTCTGGCGGCCTTCTTCGCCCCTTGACCGCGCTATGTTGTTTGGATTGCGTTGTGAATGTTAAGGCAATCCTGCACAATTCTAAGTGCTGTATAGTTAACACCGTTCAAAAGCGGTAGAATACCCCTTTCGAACCAGGCGACGTAGTCGCCCAGCTTAAAAATCGGTACATACCGATTTTTAAGTGTGTTTACTATATTGCGCAGTCAGATTTTTCGTCAGATGAGCACAAGAGTTGGCTTTGCCAACTCTATTGAGTGCAGCCAATCTCGCGATTGGCAAACGAGAACTGTGCGCTATGACGGAAAATGTGCAAGCAAGACAGCGCTTAAGGCTTTAGCCGTGAATTGTGCGGTATTGCCTTAAGGAACCACTGATTAAACCTGCAAGCGGGTTGCGTGCCAAGGCGTTAGGCGGGATTTATTCAGTGGTTCCTCTAAGATAATTGTAATGGAAAGGAACGATAAAATTGTCTCAAATCGTAGAAACCGCTAAATCCCAGCTGCGGCAGGCCATTGCCGCTGCCATAGAGTCTGCCGTACGCTCCGGCCAGCTTCCCCAGGCCGAGCCCCCCGCCGTGGCCCTGGAAGTACCCGCCGACCGGGCCCACGGGGACTGGTCCTGCAACGCCGCCATGGCTGGGGCCAGGGCTTTCCATGCCGCGCCCCGTAAAATCGCCGAGGCCATTCAGGCCAATCTGGACCTCTCCGGCAGCTATTTTGAGAAATGTGAGATCGCGGGGCCCGGGTTCTTGAACTTCACTTATCATCCCCGCTTTTACGGGGAGATCTTACAGGACATTGCCCGGCTGGGCGCGGAGTATGGCAAAAGCGGTTTTGGGGGCGGCAGGCGGGTGCTGGTGGAGTATGTCTCCGCCAACCCCACTGGGCCCATGCATATTGGCAACGCCCGGGGCGGCGTGCTGGGAGACGCGCTTTCCGCTGTGCTGGAGGCTGCCGGGTACCAGGTGGAGCGGGAATTTTACGTGAACGACGCGGGCAACCAGGTGAACCGCTATGGCCTTTCCATTGAGGCCCGGTATATGCAGCTGTTCCAGCCGGAGTTCCCCTTCCCGGAGGACGGCTACCTGGGAGCGGATGTGGTGGAGAACGCCCAGGCCTTTGCCGAGAAGTACGGCGACCAGTATGTAAACTGTCCCGGCGAGGAGCGCCGGGCGGCCCTGGTGGGTTTTGCCATTCCCAAGAATATCCAGGTGCTTCACGATGACCTGTTGCGCTACCGGGTGGAATACGACAACTGGTTCCATGAGTCCACCCTCCATGAGAGCGGGGCCGTGGGCCGGGTGGTGGAGCTGCTGAAGGAGAAGGGCGTCACCTATGAGAAGGACGGAGCCCTGTGGTTCAAGGGCAGCGAGTTCGGCAGCGACGACTTTGTGCTGGTGCGCTCCAACGGGGTGCCCACCTACGTGGTGCCGGATATTGCATATCATTACAATAAGCTGGTGACCCGAAACTTTGACCTGGCCATCAACGTGCTGGGCGCTGACCACCACGGCTATGTGCCCCGGCTGCGGGGGGCTGTGGCGGCCCTGGGGGTGGACGCCTCCCGGCTGGAGGTAGTGCTGATGCAGATGGTGAACCTGGTTCGGGACGGCCAGGCCGTGAAGCTCTCAAAGCGCAGCGGCAAGGCCATTACCATGGCCACTCTGCTGGACGAGGTGCCGGTGGACGCGGCCCGGTTCCTGTTCAACTCCTACGAGCCAAACACCAAAATCGACTTTGACCTGGACCTGGCGGTAAAACAGGACGCCCAGAACCCGGTGTACTACGTGCAGTACGCCCATGCCCGGATTTGCAGCATTCTGCGGAACCTGGAGGCCGACGGCATCCGGCCCAGGCCCTGTACTGCGGAGGAGCTGGCCCTGCTCACCACCCCAGAAGAGATTGAGCTCATCCGGCTGCTCTCGGCCTACACCGGCGAGGTGGCCGGGGCTGCCCGGGCTCTGGACCCGGCCCGTATCACCCGGTATGTGGTGAATGTGTCTACCCTGTTCCACAAGTTCTACAACGCCTGCCGGGTAAAGGGCAGCGAAGAGCCCCTGGCGGCGGCCAGGCTGATGGTGTGCACAGGGGCCAAGACCGTGCTGGAGAACGCCCTGGCTCTGTTTAAGGTGACAGCCCCGGACATCATGTAAAAGAAAATAAAGAAACGGCAAGCTCCAAAAGGGCGATGCCGTTTTTTTATGTGGAAAGGCCAAAAAAGGCAAACAGACGCGGTGAAGGCGCATTAGGCGCCTTCCGAGGTCCAGGGCGAGAAGCCCTGGCGGGGTTTGGGGCGGCGCCCCAAGACCTTGGCGGCGCGAAGGAAGAAAAAGTGGTTCCACACCCCCGGCCCACCCGGATCAAAAAGGAGACCCAGGCAAGCGCCGCCCCCAAGGCAGCGTCTTTCGCCGGTGGAACACCGCCGAAACAGCGGACCCGCAGCACGCGGCTCCCCAGAGAAGAGAGGCCGGTATATCTCCCCCACCCCTTACCTAGCGCCCTCCCGGCCCGTCAAATCTTATAGCCCAGCAGCATCTCCTTGTCCTCCTCTGGCACACGGTAGGACTCCCGTATCTTCTGGATGGCCTTGTTCTGGGTAAAGGCCGGCAGGCTCCGGCGCTGAAGCAGCGTAAGGGTCTCCTCCGGGAACTTCACGTAGCACACCGACACCGCCCAGGCCGCGGCCATGCGCACATAGTACTGCTCCTGAGTCATGGCCTCCAGCAGGGCCAGACCCTCTTCTATGTAGTCTGCTTCTACAAAATGGTCCAGGAACATCACCGCGGCGAACCGGGCAAAGTACTCCCTCCCGCAGGAAAACAGAGGCTGGATAAACCGCCAAAAGGCGGCTTTCTCCTCCGGCTTTTTCAGCTTAAAGCTGCCGCAGAAGGTATCGCACACCGCCCAGTTGTCAATGAGGGGCAGAAAGTCCCGCACCAGGGGCAGCTTTTCCTCTGGGGGCAGCTTCATCCCGGCAATGACCATGCCCCGGAGCATTTTTTCTTCGTAGCTGGCCGGCGCCCCCGCAACCAAAAATCCGGCGGGGTCCTTCTTAAGGATAGAACGGGCCAGCTGGCGCAGCTGGGGTACCC
>JAAWSH010000018.1 GCA_022801475.1 Acutalibacter sp.
GAAATGTTCAGGAAAAACTGACCCAGCTGGCCCAGGTCCTCAAAAAAGAAAATCCCGAAGCCAATGATGATCACAATCTTGCTGTAGATATGTTTCCACCAAAGGGGCCATTTTTTCATGCGCTTTTTGCCCAGCTTCTGTTCGAAGAAAATAAAGAAGCCAAAATACAGGCCCCAGAGAATGTAGTTCCAGGCAGCGCCGTGCCATACGCCGGTACAGAACCATACCAAAAACAGGCTGGCGTACTTGCGGTTTTGGCCAAAGATGGGCACATATAGCAGGTAGTCCCGGAAAAAGGAACCCAGGGAGATGTGCCAGCGCTGCCAGAACTCGGCAATGGTCTTACAAGCAAAGGGGTGGCGAAAGTTTTCGTCAAAGTGAAAGCCGAACATGCGCCCCAGGCCAATGGCAATGTCCGAATAGCCGCTGAAGTCAAAATAGACATACAGAGAGTAGACAATTACCGTGTACCAGGTGCCCAGCACCGAAAGGCCCGTGATGTCCTTGCCGAAGAAGGTGTCCACAATGGCCCACAGGTTGTTGGCCAGAATCACCTTTTTCCCCAGGCCCACCATAACCCGCAAGGCCCCTTCGCACAGGTCGGTCAAACTGGCATGGCGGTTTTCAATCTCCTCTTCCACCACGCTGTACCGCACGATGGGTCCGGCAATCAGCTGGGGGAAAAGGGAGAGGTACAGCAGGAAGCGGTGGTAGCGCCGCTGAACTTTTACAGATTCCCAATAGCAATCTAAAATATAAGAAATGGCCTGAAACGTGAAAAAGCTGATGCCAATGGGCATGCGGATATGGGGCACAGGCAGCCCAAGGCCTGTTAGGCCATTGATATTTTCCACAATAAAGCCGCTGTATTTGAACACCACCAGCAGGGCAATATCTATAACAATGCCCGCCGCCACAGCGGCCTTTGCGCCCCCCGAACCCCGGGTGCGCTCAATGACCATGCCCATCCCCCAGTTTAAGAGGGAGCTGAACAGGAGCAGAAGAATCCATAAGGGTTCGCCCCAGGCGTAGAAGATCAGAGAAAAGACAATCAGCACGGCGTTTTTGGCCGGGATGCTCCTGGCCAGCAGATAGCAGATTAGGACCAGGGGCAGAAAACAGTATATAAAAAATAGATCGGCAAAAACCATGACAGGCACTTCCTCATTTTTAACGATTCTCTAAAACAGGGGTTCGCAGGCCTTTTTGCGGCTCCCTACTGCCGGCGGTCGTTACGGCTGGTACGGCTCGGCTTTTGGTTGCGGTACACGCCCGTGGACTGGCGGTAGGACTTAATTTGCACCATGGGGCGGGTCTCGTGGCGCAGTACATTGGTGCGGGCGGGGGTGATCAGCGGCCGGTGCCTGTGCACAGCCCGGCCACGCCGCCGGGAGCCGCTGTGCCCGCTGAAAATGAACACGGCAATACTGACCACCGCCACCACCCCGGCGGCTATGCCCACCCATAGCAGTACCGGGCTGCCAGAGCTCTTCTTTGGGGAGGCCGGGCGCTGGACCTGGGAGGAGGGGCTTTGCTGGGCAAAAAGCTCTGGGTGGGCGGTGCAGTATGACTCCGCCTGGGCCGCGGCCGCGTTAAAAAACTTCAGCACACCGGCGTCATAGGCTTGGGTGCTGAAATCCGCCTCTAAATGATTTTGCAAAAGCCCCTTTAAGGTCTCGGTGGTAAACAGGGCCTTCAGCCCATCCCCGGCCACGGCCAGGTAGTCGCCGTCTGAGACGGACAGGGCCACCAGCAGCCCCCGGCCCTGGGAGCCGCCCACCTGCCAGGCGCTTATTAACGAACGCAAATATTCCACCCGGCCAGCAAAGTCCGAGCCTGGCAGCGTTTGGACCGTATAGACCACCAGCTGCACCCCATAGCTCTGGTTTAAGGAAGCGTTTTTATTTAAAATTTCGGTCTTGGTGGCCTCGGTGAGCAGAGAGGCCTGGTCGTTTACATAAAATTCCTCACTGGGATAGGGCAGCGCGTCCTTGGCGGAGGCGCCGCCCTGGTTTGCCAGCGCCAGGGGCGTAGCCCCTAATATCAAGAATACCCAAAGGGTAAATAAGGACGCGAATAGGCTGGCGAATATTCTGTTTTTATGTAAGCCGGTCAAAACTGCATCTACCTCTCCCTGGGCTGCCCCACGATATTACTCTATTCTAACGTTTACTTCAGATTATGTCAAGGGCAACGTGCAAGAGGAGCGTGATTCCGCCCATACGGGGCGGTTGCAAAAAGTTTCTCAAAATGATAGAATACTTTAAGAAACTTGTAAGGGCGGGTCGTTATAATATGGTATATACAGTCACATTAAATCCAGCGCTGGATCTGTTCCTCTCGCCCCAAAGCTTTGCCCCTGGCAGGGACCAGCGTTATCAAGAGGGGGTCTTTCTGCCTGGCGGCAAGGGAATTAATGTTTCGCTGCTGCTGGGCTCTTTGGGGGTGGAGACCACCGCCCTGGGGCTGGCGGCAGGGTTCACAGGCCGGGCGCTGGCAGATATGCTGGAGCAGCGCCGGTGCCGGACGGACTTTTGCTTTTTGTCCCAGGGGCTTACCCGGGTGAACGTGAAAATTACGCCCCCGGACCAGAAAGAGACTGCCCTGAACGGCGGCGGGCCCCCTGTTGCCAAGGAGGACCTGGAACGCCTGGGGGAAAGGCTTTCCCTTTTAAAAGCGGGAGATTTTCTGGTGCTGGCAGGCAGCGTGCCGCAGTCTGTGCCCAGCGGCGTGTACGCCTGGCTGATGGAGCGTACCACGGCGGGGGTGCGGGTGGTGGTGGACACCACCGGCCCTGCCCTGCGGGCCGCCCTGAAGGCGAAGCCCTTCTTGGTTAAACCCAATCTGGAGGAGCTGGCAGAGATTTTTGGTGTGGAGCGGGTGGCCGAGGACCAGGCCCCTGGATATGCCAAAAAGCTGCAAAACATGGGTGCTGCCAACGTACTGGTGTCCATGGGGGGCCGGGGGGCCCTGCTGCTGACAGAGGATGGCGCCCTGCTGCGCCGCCCAGCTCTGCCGGGCCGGGAGGCCTCTGCCGTGGGGGCTGGAGACAGCATGGTGGCTGGGTTCCTGTACGGGCTTTTGCGGCAAGAGGGGGCCGCCGGGGCCCTGGCCTGGGGCATGGCGGCAGGCGCGGCCACGGCCTTCCGCCAGGGGATTGCCACAGGGGAAGAGGTGCGGGCGCTGATGGAAGAGGCCCCAGGCCCCTTTCTGGATAAAATGTAAAGCTTTTGCAAACAGCTGAAATTCCAGTTGACATAGGATTGAATAAAACGTAAAATAATAATGGAATAACATCCGAAATTTTGAAACGTTCTGTACAAAGAATTTCCTCTGGAAGGAATCATCGCCATGAATCACAACGGCAATAAACCGATAGAACAGGAATATCGGACCTCGCAAGTGTATAAAACCCTAACAGGCACTGGAAACCCCACGGCGGAAAAGATTGCCCAGGGGCTGGGCAGAGCCGCAGCCGGCATTGACGCGGCCATCCAGGCCGCCGCCCAGGGCTATGAGGCGGCTAAAAGCGCCTCCCAGGGCCAGCCGCCGCCCCAAAGGCCGGTGGGAGGGCCTGGGCCGTATAACGGGGGAAGGGGCCCTGCTCCGGCAGGGGGCACCTACCGCTATCGCCCGGGCCAGCCCACTGTACAGCCGCCCCCGGTGCGTCCCACGGGCCAAACTGTGCAGCCGCCTCCTCAAAGGGTACAGCCGCCCCAGCCTGGCCGCCCGGGCGGACCGGGCCCTGTGGCGCCGCAGTATACAGCCCACCGCCCCACGGTCCAGACCCGCCCGCCAGAAGGGGTCACCCCAGCGCCCCCGCCCCAGATGCCGCCCATGAAGGTGGTGCGCAGGGGCAGCCCGGCCAAGTACTATATTACCGGGGTGGCGGCGCTGATTTACGCCATGAACATTCAGATGATGAGCATTCCCCAGTGGGCCACCTTTGGGGTGGTCATGTTACTGATCTTCCTGCTTTCCAGCGCCATATTCCGGGGGAAAAAGGAGCTGGTGCCCGTCTCCCCCCAAAAACCGGAGCCAAAGGCCCAGCCGGAGGAGAAAAAGGAACCGGAGCCAGAGAAGAAGTCCGCCACCGGCAACCCGGAGGTGGACAAGATTATTGACGAGGGCCACCAGTATCTGCGGCAGCTGCGGGCAGCCAACGACGCCATACCGGACGAGGCCCTTTCCGCAGACATTGACCGAATGGAGCGGGCCTCGGCGGACATCTTCAATTATATTGCCAGTCATCCAGAAAAGGCCCAGCAGATTCGTAAATTCATGAACTATTATCTGCCCACCACCCTGAAACTGCTGAATAGCTATGAGAGGCTGTCAAAGCAGTCGGTAAGGGGAGAGAACATCACTTCCACAATGTTCAATATCGCGGGGATGATGCACACTGTGGCAGACGCCTTTGAAAAGCAGCTGGACTCCCTGTTTACAGACGAAGCCATGGATATTTCCGCAGACATCACGGTGTTCGAGACCATGCTGAAGCAAGAGGGCTTTGTGGAGGAGAAGAAGGGGCTATAAGGCTCGGTAAGTGAAAAAGGGGAATTCCAATTACGGAAACACAATCTCAAAGAAGGTGTTTAGAATGACACCAATAAATATTATAGCAGTAATTTTTGTGCTTAGTATTCTGCTATATTTAGTTGGATATGTTGTTCACTTTATTTACGGTATTATCAAAGAAGAAATAATCGATAAAATAGGGGTGTCCTCTGACTCTTTTGACACGCTGGGAAAAGTAGCGGTTACAGAGAGCGGAAACGACGAGGCAAACGTTCTCAATGATTTAAATTTTCAGCGTCAGTTGAACTACTTGAGACCTTATTGGAGGGTTATGACACTTGCAGGTGGGACCGACCCGTGGCTTTTTCCTCAAATTCGTTTTGAAAACGACAGATTAATTACTCTGACAAAAAAGGGTTATGATCTCTGGCCATGTAATTTAATAAAATATTACGGAGCAAGCGGCCAAGAGGAACGTGAAACCGCTTTGCACCGATTTGCCACTGACTTATTCGGAGAGTATGCAGAAGAAGTAAAAAGGGTTGTCTCAATAGAAAATATAGCGGATTATATGATTGAGCTGAAAGAAAAGTCTCCCTATTCTGCTGATTTCACTCTGGTTTACACCGATACTGTGGATTCAGATCTAGAGAAAGAACAAAATTTGCTTGTTCGGGAACTTCAGAACACAAAAATTTTCATTGAATAATCGTAGCGCAAAAATCCCGAAAAAACTTCGTAAAATAGCTGTGGAAAAATTAAAAGAAAGGATAACTTACAATGCGAATTCGAGAAGGAAGCAGTTCTTGGGGTACAGTTGCCTTTACAGTGGATGGAGACAAAATACGGCAAGGAGATTCCTCGTGGGGCACGGTTGTTTACAACATTGATGGCAACCGAATTCGTGAAGGAGATCGCAGTTATGGAACAGTTGCCTTTACTATAGATGGAAATAAAATTAGGCAGGGAGACTCTTCGTGGGGAACCGTAGTCTATACCATCGATGGAAACAAAATTCGTGAGGGTGACCGCAGTTACGGCGATATCGTTTACACCATTGATTAGGATAAACGGTAGAGCGGAAGTCAAAGAATATAGAAAATAACTTCTCCCAGCTGTTTTGCAGAGCTTTTCTATAATAATTGCACGTGGGAAATTTTGGGAAGTGACCTTATGGGCTATGTCTGGTTCGTTGTCATATTGTGGGCAATTGCATTGATAATAGAGTCGCCTTGGATTTTGGTTGTAATTGTAGTTGTGATTGGCGTGATTTTTTTCTACAACGCAGTGTTGAAGGATCTAGGTGACTCGGACGATGAAGATTCGGATTCAAAAATAGATACGAACTGTGTTCATGAGGCGGTTCAATTTCTAAGCAGCTACTTGTTGCTGTGCAAAAAACATAGCGTTATAGGTCTTTGCTACATCACAATTGGAGAGAGTGATGATGCCGGATGCAAAGTGGACGGAGACTGCATTATATTTTCAATTGATGGTGAAAATGCCGGGGACTGCTTTTCATATGTTCTGCTAGAACGGGATCGAGCTTTATGTGAACTCAAAAAATCATATGAGGCATACCGGACGGCTACAAACCAACTTGAGAATAGGATAAAATACTATTTTGGCAGCGATGATCTCCATTACGTCTTTATTGACCCGGACGAATACCATTTCAATGGTTCGGATATAACATTTCATTACGAGGGAAAGCTATTTACCTTCTGTGGATTTCAGCGGGGCCCTACGTTGAACGCGATTGTAGCGGAGGTTTCGAACAAATTCCCAGACGTAAAGATAGAGAGGGGGAAGTATGGCGTTAGTGTTAAGTAATGCCATGCTTTTACCTGGATTAAGGGAAAAAATTAAGTAACCGGATGAAAAACCGTAAAAATTTTCGGTGCAAAATAAACTATAGAAGAAGGAGTACAGATGATGGACAATGAAATCAAATTATCTCTTGAGCAGCCCGCGCCCGCGATGCCTACCCTGACCCTGGAGCCCGAGGCCCAGCCAGAACCCCAGGCCCCTATCCAGGAGGAAGTGCAGGTGACTACCCTGGACGAGAACGTTCTCACCCCCGAGGAGCGCAAGGTGGTGGACGACTTTTCCCAAAAAATCGACCTGCAAAACAGCACCATGGTGATGCAGTATGGCTCCGCCGCCCAGAAGAAGATCGCGTCTTTCTCGGACACGGCCCTAAACAACGTGCGGACCAAGGACCTGGGGGAGGTGGGGGACCAGATCTCTCACCTGGTGGTGGAGCTGAAGGGCTTTGACATTGATGAGGAAGAGAAAAGGGGATTTTTTGGCCGCTTCAAAAATACCGGCAACAAAATTGTGGCCATGAAGGCCCGGTACGACAGCGCGGAGGTGAACGTAAACAAGATTGCCGCCGCCCTGGAGGGCCACCAGGTCCAGCTGATGAAAGACGTGGTGATGCTGGATAAGCTCTATGACATGAACCTGAACTACCACAAAGAACTCTCCATGTACATTATCGCGGGAAAAAAGAAGCTTCAGCAGGAGCGGGCCACTACGTTAGAGCAGCTGAAGGCAAAGGCACGGCAGACGGGGCTGGCCGAGGACGCCCAGGCGGCCAACGACTTTGCCCAGCAGTGCGACAGCTTTGAGAAGAAGCTCCACGACCTGGAGCTGACCCGCATGGTCAGCGTGCAGATGTCCCCCCAGATCCGGCTGGTGCAGAACAACGACAAGCTGATGTGCGATAAAATTCAGTCTACGCTGGTAAACACCATTCCCCTGTGGAAGAGCCAGATGGTGCTGGCCCTGGGCCTGGCCCACAGCGAGCAGGCGGTGCGGGCCCAGCGGGAGGTCAGCGACATGACCAACGAACTGCTGCGCAAGAACGCGGAGAAGCTGAAGATGAGTACCATTGAGACCGCCCGGGAGAGCGAACGGGGCGTGGTGGATATGGAGACCCTGCGCATCACCAATCAGTCGCTAATCCAGACCCTGGACGAGGTGGTGAGGATCCAGGACGAGGGCCGGGCCAAGAGAAGGGCCGCCGAGGCGGAGATTGGCCGGCTGGAGGGCGAGCTGAAGCAGAAGCTGCTGGATATTCACACCTAAGCCAAACCATCATTTACTCTCTTTTTTATTAGTAGAAAGGATACTGTTATGAGCAAAAGCGCAAAAGTCTGCGGAGCCCTCTTTATGGCTCTCGCCATTGCGGCGGCCATCCCCCTGGGCATCAACTGTTCCCTGGCAAAGCTGCGGGAGGACGCCGCTGGAACGTATTATTACGACCAGGGAGGCTATGCCATCTTCCGGGGCATTGAAAAGCGCCGGGGCGCTGCCGGCAACCTGATTACCCTGGCGGAACGCTACGTGGAGGCCAACCCGGAACTGGCCAGCCCCATGGAGACCTTGGGCTATCGGATTGAGGCCAGTGAACGGACTTTTGACGAAGACCAGACTTTTACCACAGAGGAAAGTGCCAACAGGGCCCTGGATGAACCCGCCCGTCTTTTGGCCGAGGCCTTGGAAAAGGTGGACTTGGCTGAAAAGGATAAGAAATATCCCCGGCAGCTGCTGGCCCAGATGGAGTCGGAACAGGATAAAATTCAGCGCAGCAGCTATAACGACGAGGCCCGGGCCTATAACGAGAAGCTGGAGGGGCTGAAGCCCCTGGCCTTTCAGAAGCCTATGGCGGTGTTTGAGCCCCTGGAGCGTACGGTTACCAGCGCCCAGGAGCGCAGGGAGGCAGAGAAAGCGGAGGAATCTTCAGAGACATCTGGGCTGGAGAACCTGGAGGAATTCCCAGAAACATCTGGGTCGGAGAGCGTGGAGCAGGCGGCGGACCGTCTGGCTAGCCGGGCGGAGGAATGGGCAGACGGCGTGGCCAGCGGAGCCGACGCATTTGCCAATGACGTTGCGGAGGGCACAGAGGACCTGGTAAAAGACATCCTGGATGGCGTTTTTAACTGACTGTCCAGCGCCGCCGCCAGAAAAAATTCGCGTTTTTTCCCCTGGAGAAAACATAAGCCAAAGGGAGGCCTTGTTATGAAAAAAAACCTGTTTGCCCGGGCGCTGGCCGTGCTTCTGGTGTTTCTGCTGGTAGGAAGCCTGCCGCTTTCGGCCCTGGCCGTTGTGCCGGAGCGGCCGGAAAACCAGTATGTGCTGGATGAGGCCAGGGTGATCTCCCAGGAGACGGAGCGGGCCATTATCAAAGGCAACGACCAGCTTTTTAGCAAGTACGGGGCCGAGGTGGTTATTGTGGCTGTGGATTTTCTGGAGGGCCGGGACATTCGGGACTATACCACTGTGCTGTTCGAAACCTGGGGCGTGGGCTCCCGGGAGAACAACAACGGCATTTTGCTGGTTATGGCGATTGGCGAGGAGGACTACTTTGCCCAGGCGGGCTACGGCATTGAGGACTATTTTGACGGCGCCAGGCTGCAAGGCCTGCTGGACGACTACCTGGAGGATGATTTCGCCGCCGAAAACTACGACCAGGGGGCACTGGCCTTTTTTGAGGCAGTGCGGGACGAGCTGGAGAGCTACTACGCGGGGGCCAACGCCCCTGAACTAAAC
The DNA here is from genome assembly GCA_022801475.1 of Acutalibacter sp. Lineage (GTDB taxonomy): Bacteria > Bacillota > Clostridia > Oscillospirales > Acutalibacteraceae > Acutalibacter. The sequence continues at coordinate 9,076 of JAAWSH010000018.1, forward strand.
CCGCCCCAGGGCGAGGAGTACTATTATGAGTATGAGGAGGACCGGGGCTTCCTGGGTAAAGGAAGCGGCGCGTTTCGCTTTATTGTGGGGCTTATTATCCGCATTGTAGGCGCTGTGGTGGGAATCTCCATTATCGCGGCCATTATCCGGGCCAGCCGGGGCGGAGGAGGCGGTGGCGGCGGCTTTTGGCAGGGCATGATGCTGGGCAGCATGATGAACCGCCGGCGTCCCCGGTGGGGCCCGCCGCCACCCCCGCCTCCGCCAGGGCCCTTTGGCGGACCCCGTCCGGGTGGCTTTCACGGGCCCCGGCCCGGCGGTTTTGGGGGCGGCTTCCATAGCGGCGGAGGCTCCCGTGGGGGCGGCGCTGGGCGCGGCGGCTTTGGCGGGCACTCCGGTGGCGGCTTCCACCGGGGAGGCGGAACCCACGGCGGCGGCGCGGGCCGGCGGTAGGCAATATTGATAGACAAAAGGGACCGGGGGCAAAAGCCTCCGGTCCCTCTGTGTTTTTGTATGGGTTCTTATTTTTCTATGGCCGCCTTCTTCTGGTTCACCTTCCGAATGACCTCCATATCAAACTTTGGCTCCCGGCCATAGGTGTATAGGCCGTTTACCTCCTGCTCCACATCATACAGCTGGGTATAGCAAAAGCCCATAATGTACGGGTTGTCCAGCAGGGCCTCTGTCAGCTGGGTATAGCGTTGGATAAAGGCCGCGTCGTCTTCCGGCGAGTCGCCGTAGCCCCAGCCCTTGTCTTTGTCCGAGGCCCGGCTGATGCCGCCGTATTCGCTGACAAACACCGGCTCGCCCCGGTAGGTTTGGCGGTTGTTGCAGTGGTTTTCCAAAATCCCTTCGTGGATACGGGCAAAGCGCGGGGCAAAGGTCTCGGGGTTCTGGTCGTAGTCGTGGACGTCGAAAATATCGGTCACTACGTGGTAGTTTCCACTGGTGTCAATGCAGGGGCGGGTGGGGTCTAGGGCCTTGGTTATGTGGTACACAGTGGCCAGCAGGGGGTTCCACTGCTGGCGGCCAAAGCCATCCCAGGTCTCGTTAAAGGGGCACCAGCCGATGATAGCCGGGTGGTTGAAGTCCCGCTCCATGGCCTCTTTCCACTGGCTGATATAATCGGCCAGGTTTTCGGGCAGGGAGTGGTCCAGGCCCCAGTTGGCATATTCACCCCACACCATATAGCCCATCTTGTCACAGTGGTACAGGAACCGGGGCTCGAACACCCGCTCGTGGAGCCGCGCGCCGTTAAAGCCCGCCTCCATAGAGAGCCGAATGTCCTGGACTAGGTCCTCCTCGCAGGGGGCGGTATAAATGCCGTCGGGGTAAAAGCCCTGGTCCAGCACCATGCGTTGGAATACGGACTGGCCGTTGAGCAGGAACCGAAAGCCCTCTAGCTTTACCTCCCGCAGGCCAAAGTAGCTTTGCACCCGGTCCTCTCCAAAGGTGAGGTCCACGTCATAAAGCCGCCCATGGCCCAGCTCCCACAAATGCATTTCCGCCAGCTGCACCTGTCCCCGAATCACGTCTCCGTCCACCGAAAGGGCCGCGCCGCCCATGGGCTTGCCCTGGTAGCTAACCGCTACATCCAGCCGGCCGCTGCCAGCGGTGTAAACCTCGAAGAGCATCCGGCCGTTTTTCACGTCTGGGTAAAACCGGAAGGTTTTGATATGGCTTTCCGGCACATGCTCCAGCCATACGGTTTGCCAAATGCCCGTGGTACGGGTGTAGAAGCATCCCTGGGATGCAAAGCTGTGGGACTGTTTGCCGCTGGGCTGGCAGGTTTTCCGGCTGTCGTCCAGAGCGCAGAGGGTGAGGATGTTCTCCCCAGGCTTCAGGTAAGATGTGACGTCCAGATGGAAAGAGGTATAGCCGCCGGTGTGGCTGCCCGCCTCTTTGCCGTTTATGTACACCGTGGCCTCGTAGTCCACCGCGCCAAAGTGCAGCAGGGTCCGACCGCTGTCTTGCCACCCGGCGGGCAGGGTAAAGCTCCGGCGGTACCAGACGCAGTTCATAAAGTCCGTGTGGCCAATGCCCGAGAGCTTGCTCTCGGGACAGAAGGGCACCTGGATGGTCTTGTCCAGGGGACGGCCGTCAAAAAGTCCGCGCTCCTTGCCGGTCATGCCAAAGTCAAAGTCGAACTCCCACTGGCCGTTCAGGTTTTCCCACTGTTCCCGAAAAAACTGGGGGTTTGGATGTTCCGCTCTATACATATGGATCAGGCTCCTTTGGATTTTATGGGTTTATTCTAACCCGCCGCCGGCTTTTTTTCAATGATGGAAAGTCCCGTTTATATGATGTTTTGTCCGCGCCTAGGGTCCTAAGGTCCGGCCGACCTCTTGCACCACTCCTTCTACCAGCCGGGCAATGGTCAGGTCTGGCACGCCCACAATGTAGTTGTCGCAGTGGTTCACAGGAATCAGAATGCGTTTGGCCCGGCTTTGGCCCACGGCCAGGGCCATGGCGGGGGTCACCTCGCCCAACAGGGCGTCGGCAATGACAATCCCCACTGGCCCGATGATCAGGTCTGCCTGGCGGCAGCACACCACCACCGCGTTTTCTCCAGTGGCACCCTGGTCGGCGCCAGCTTTTAGCATAGCGGAGGTAGAGGCGCTGTTGGTCCCCACCGCAGTTACAGTCTCTTTTGGAAAATGTTTTTTAATGGCAGCCACCACCTGGCGGCCAATGCCCCCGCCCTGGGCATCGATTACCATAATATTCATAAAAAACCACCATGCCGGCCCTAGAGTCTGTTTTAAAACTCCGAAATACTGTCTGTTTTGCCCAGAAAAGGAGCTTTCGGTGTCAAAAATCCTGGAAAGGCGGCCTTTCTTGCGGTTTTTTTCTTGAAATTCCTCATTTCTGGTCAAAAATCCAGCATTTCTCCGGTTTTCAAACAGACTCTAGGCCGCCTTTCCTTGGAAAAAATTTCATAGATGGGTTTTTCTATAGCTGAAAAAACCTATCAAAAAGACCCGCTTTGTATAAAAACAACCGCCCGTTTTTTGCAAGGGGGCGGCTGCTTTTATGTACTTAGAGTCTGCTTTATAACGCCGAAATACAGTCTGTTTTAACCAGAAACAGCGCTTTCAGTGTCCAAAATCCTGGAAAGGCGGCAGGCCTTTCTTGCGGTTTTTTCCTTGAAGCTCCTGATTTCTGGCCAAAAATCCCGCGTTTCTCCGGCTTTCAAACAGACTCTATGACTCGCCGAAAAATCGGAAACACTGTGTTTTGAACCATAAAAAGTCCATCTTCCAGGTCAAAGATCTTTGCCAACCATCAGGCCTGGCGAAGGGCGTTTTCCTGGAAGCGGTCCGCGTCTAATCAAACCATCCGTCATTTCCTTTATTTTTAGACAAGCCCTGATTTCTGTCAATGGTTTTACACGTCCAAGCCCAACTTTTCCGCCACTTCTTCGGGAGAAAGGCCAGCCTCTTTGGCCTTTGTCAGTACAGAACGCATACTTACCGGGTGCAAAAGCTTTTGCCGCTGCTGCTCCAGTGCCTCGATTTCCATTTTCTTTTTCTCGATTTTTTGCTCTAATAATTCCAGCCGTTCTTCTCTTGTTTTTGCAGCCATGGCGTTCACCTCATCAAATTATTCGTAAAAATTGCGCAATTTTATCTGGCGTCTGCCGGCAAAATCAACAGCGGTCAGCTGCCATGCGCTGCGCACATTATACCGCAAAAAGAAGAAAGTGTCAATAAAAATAGATCGAAATTTACAATAAATTCTATAAGGTTTTCCGGTTTATTTAAGGCGGCGGAATGGATAAGAGGCGAAGCGGCTTTCCCCCTTTTTTAGGGCAAAGGCACTGGAAAATGGTTAAAGCCCTGTTTTCAGTTGGGCGGCTTTGCCGTCTTAGGGCAGAGGAAATGCCGCCGTTTTAGCTTGTAAGCCGCAGCGGTCAGCGCCTATTTATTCCCCCTTAATCTTAAACGTGGCCACCAGCTCTTTCAGC
>JAAWSH010000019.1 GCA_022801475.1 Acutalibacter sp.
CGGCAGCTATGAGACCATGGAGTACGGAGAAAACGGCGAGCCTATCTATAAGACGCCTACCGGAACCACCGCCGACACTGTCATCCTGGAGGGCTCCGACGTGGTCAGCGCCCAACCCGCCGTTACCCAGAATGAGTCCACGGGCGCTACAGAATACGTAGTATCTCTGGAGCTAAGCGACGCGGGCAAAGAGAAGTTTGCCGAGGCCACCGGGCGTCTGGTGGGCCAGACCATCTCCATCTGGATGGACGATGTGCGGCTGTCTGCGCCTACGGTCAACGCCGTTATTAGCGACGGTAAGTGCGTCATTGAGGGCAGCTTTACCAGCGAGAGCGCCACAACGTTGGCGGCTCAGATCCAGGCCGGCGCCCTGCCCTTTGCCCTGGAGACCTCGAACTTCAACTCTTTGGCTCCCACCCTGGGCAGCCAGGCCCTTTCCGCCATGCTGATGGCCGGTATTATTGCCTTTATTGTGATTGCCGTGCTGATGGTTGTCTGCTTCCGCCTGCCTGGCGTGGTGGCCGTTATCAGCCTAGCGGGACAGATGGGCATTTGCTTTGCGGCCATTACCGGCTTCTTCCCCAACATGAATTCCTTCACAATGACGCTGCCCGGCATCGCGGGCCTGATCCTGTCCATCGGTATTGGCGTGGACGCCAACGTGATCACAGCCAGCCGGGTGCGGGAAGAGCTGAACAGCGGCAAGACCCTGGACGGCGCTTTGCAGCGTGGCTTCCAGAGCAGCTTCTGGGCCATCTTTGACGGAAACATTACCACAGCCATTGTGGCAATTATGTTGATGATGGTCTTTGGCCCCAGCAATATCCTGTCTATGATCTTCGGCCAGTCCACCACGGGCTCTATCTTCTCCTTTGGTTTCACCTTGTTGGTGGGCATTATCGCCAACTTCATTATGGGCGTGCTGGCTACCCGCCTGATGACCTTGTCCCTGGCTGCTTTCAAGCCCCTGCGCAGCCGCTGGCTGTTTGGCGCGGCCAAGGAGGGCCAGGCTGCCCGGGCCCACAAGAGATTCAACTTCTTTGGCAGCCGCAAGACGTATTATATTATTTCCGCCGTTGTGATTGTGGCGGGCCTGGTGGCCAGCGTAATCATGGGGCCAAAGCTGGACATCCAGTTCGCGGGCGGCGCTATGATCCGCTACTCGGTGGATGGGACTGGATATACCTCTGAGGACATCCGCCAGACCATCTCGGACAAAATGGGACTGGATAGCTCGGTTTCTGTCAACCAAGACATGACCACCCGGCAGGAGAACGTGACCATCTCCTTTGCGGGCAACAAAAGCATTACCCCCGACCAGCAGGCCCAGGTGGCCACTGTGCTGAGTGACGCCTATGATCAGGCCACCTTTACCCTTTTGGAGTCCAATTCAGTGGACGCCACCATGGGCGCTAAGTTCTTCCAGAAGTGCCTGGTGTGCTTTGCCCTAACCGCCATTCTGCTGCTGGTGTATATTGCCCTTCGGTTTAAGAAGATCGGCGGCCTGTCTGCAGGCCTTACGGCCATTGTGGCCCTGCTTCACGACGTGCTTATCGCGTTCTGTGTGTTTGTGGTTTTTGGCATGTCCATCAATGACATCTTCATTGCTGTGGTGCTGACCCTGTTGGGCTACTCGCTGAACAGCACTATTGTGGTGTATGACCGCGTGCGGGAAAACAAGCAGAAGCTAGGACCCCGGGCGGACTTTACCGAGACCATGAACCTGAGCCTGAACCAGACCCTGGGCCGTACTCTGCTGACCTCGTTGACCACCTTCCTGGCTCTGGCTGTTGTGCTGGCCGTGGCAGGGGTGTTCTCCATCAGTACAGTGGTGTCCTTCTCGCTGCCCATGATGGTGGGCGTAGCGGCGGGCTGCTTCTCGTCCCAGTTCATCGCGCCCAACCTGTTTGCAGCCTGGCAGGTAAAGCAGCGTGAAAAAGCCGAAAAAGCTTAAAAAGAAAAATAATGTAAACTTCCCCGCAAATTGAAAAACGCTGTCCCTGAAAAAGGTTCTTTAGCCCTTGGGAACAAGCTTTTTCAGGCAGGGGGAAAAATCAGAAAGAGAAAAAGAGCCGTTTCCCTTTATGGGGCGCGGCTCCTTTTTTCGCTAAAATTTACCGCCGCTCTTTGGCCGGATAAGCAGGCGGGCATCTGCACAAACTACCTCGGGATACCAAAATCAATCCAGATTTGAATTCATCCCGATTTTTACCGGAAAGAGGGGGATCTTATGAACGTCATCGACCGTATTGCCCTGGCGCTTACCGTGATCGGCGGTGTAAACTGGGGCCTGGTGGGCGTGTTCCGCTTTGACCTGGTAGCCTGGATCTGCGGCGGGCAGACCGCCATGGTGGCCAGGATTATCTACACCCTGGTGGGCATTTCCGCTTTGTGGTGTATCGCTCTGCTCTTCCGCGACTGGGACGGCGAACCGGCCATGACCCATTCCCGGCAAAGCTAAGAACTTGTACCAAACCAAAAAGGCCTACGCAGGAAAGGCTCTCTCTGCGTAGGCCTTTTTCTATTGTTTTGCGTATAGCAAGGGGCTTTCTGGCTTTATGGGGTAAACACACTGTCCACATCGTGGATGCCGCAGTCCAGCAGCATCCGCACAAACTCGTCGCCGTCAATCAGCCGCACGCCCTTTTCGGCCGCCTGGGCCGCCGCCGCTTCCGAAAAGCGGGCGGTGGACACCACCCAGCTGATATAGGTGTAGCCGCTGGCCGGACCCTGCATCTGTTCCCTATAGCCGGATACCTGACGCACAGACCACTGGCTGGTGACGGTGCCCGTCCAGTGCTTTTTGGCCTGGATATAGAAGACCAGCTTCAAGTCCTCGAACTCGGCGATCACGTCTGCGTCGGCGCCGTCGGTTTTGCCCGGCTCGTTTTCAGCGGGGTGATAGGCCCGGCTGGCGCCCTTCTTTTTCATATACCAAATCAGCAGCTGCTCCAGCTTTTTGTCGGTGACTTTCTCCTGGATGACATGCATGATCGGTTGGGCGGTCGCGTCTACCAGGGCGTCGTGGATGGTCACCGGGCCGGTAGTCTTTAAGGCTCTTTCCACCAACTCCGCCAAATCTTCGATGTTGGTATTGGTCTGGCGGACCTTCATCCGCGAGACCAACCGGGCCTCGGCATAGCTTCTGGGCAGATGGCCGGGCGGCGGGGTCAGCAGCTTGACAGGTGCTAGGAAGCCCAGGTCGTAAAGCTCCCCAGTGGCCGGGTCTGTCAGCCCCTCTGCCGTGGGAGCATAGGCGGCCGTGGCCGGGCCGGGAAAATCAGCCGCCAAAATGGGCGAGCCGGTGACCTCTGCCACGGCAAAGGCCCGGGACATAGGCACTACCACCCGGTCCCCCTTTTGGAAGCGCAAAAATCGCCACAAGGACCATTTGTTGGAGCTGATGCTGCCGTGCTCCTTGGCGGCCTGCTCAAAAGCCGCCGCGTCGCCTTTTTCCGCCAGTTCAAGCAGCCCCGCCCCGGACAGATAATGCCAGCCAGTGGAAAGCCACCCGGCCTCCAATAGAGGATAGGACGCGCCGCTTTCGTGGGAGATGCGGTGGAGCCAGTACTGCCTGTCCATCAGGCAAAGGGATTCTCAGAAGGATACAGCATCCCCTTGGGCTGGTTAAAGCCAATGTCCGGCACGCCCAGGAACTTGAACACCTCGAACAAGGCCTTGCCATGGTGGCCAAAGGCCACAGCCCCGTGGTGGGGGTAGTTCTTCTCAATGAGCACGTGGCGGTAGAACCGGCCCATCTCGGGAATAGCGAACACACCTATGCCGCCAAAGGAGCGGGTGGCCACCGGCAGCACCTCGCCCTGGGCCACGTAGGCCCGCAGCTGGCAGTCGGCCGTGCTCTGTAGGCGGAAGAAGGTGATCTCGCCGGGAATGATGTCGCCCTCCAGAGTGCCCTGGGTGACCTCCTCGGGTAGGCTGCGGGCCATGATCATCTGATACTTCATGGTGGGGTTGCAGATCTTGGAAGAGCAGGTGTTGCCGCAGTGGAAGCCCATAAACGTATCGCTGAACTGATAGGGGAACTTGCCCTCAATGTCGCTCTTGTACATATCCTTGGGCACCGTGTTGTTGATGTCCAGCAGGGTAACCACGTCGCCGGAGACGCAGGTGCCGATAAACTCGGAAAGGGTGCCGTAGATGTCCACCTCGCAGGACACGGGAATGCCCTTGCCGGTCAGGCGGGAGTTTACATAGCAGGGCACAAAGCCAAACTGGGTCTGGAAAGCCGGCCAGCACTTGCTGGTAAGGGCCACGTACTGGCGGTAGCCCCGGTGGGCCTCCACCCAGTCCAGCAGGGTCAGCTCATACTGGGCCAGCTTCTCCAGGATCTCGGGCTTCTTGTTGCCCTGGCCCAGCTCATCGGCCATCTCCTTGGCCACGTCCGGAATACGGGGGTCGCCGTCATGCTTGTGGAAGGCCTCGAACAGGTCCAGTTCGCTGTTCTCCTCAATCTCCACCCCCAGGTCGTACAGGCGCTTGATGGGGGCGTTGCAGGCCAGGAAGTTCAAGGGGCGGGGGCCAAAGCTGATGATCTTCAGGCTCTTCAAGCCCACCAGGGCCCGGGCAATGGGAATAAACTCGTGGATGCGGTCCGCGCAGTCTCCGGCGTCGCCCACGGGGTTCTCGGGGATGTAGGCCTTGATCTCCCGGAGCTTCAGGTTATAGCTGGCGTTCAGCATGCCGCAGTAGGCGTCGCCCCGGCCGCCCACCAGGTTGTCGCCGCTCTCCTCCGCCGCCGCGATAAACATGGCGGGGCCGTCGAAGTGCTTGGCCAAAAGGGTCTCGGAGATCTCGGGGCCGAAGTTGCCCAGGTACACCACCAGGGCGTTGCAGCCGTTTTTCTTAATGTCCTCCAGGGCCTGGACCATGTGGATTTCAGACTCTACAATGCAGATAGGGCACTCGTAGACGCTAGCGGCCTCTTGGCCGTACTTTTCGGCAAAGGCGGCCATCAAAGCCTTGCGCCGGTCTACAGACAGGGACTCGGGGAAGCAGTCGCGGGAAACAGCGACCACACCAATTTTAACTTCGGGAATGTTGTTCATGGGATGTTCCTCCATTTTTTGGTTGATGATGGGACGTGTTATGGTCTCATTTTACCGCAAAGTGGAGGAAAAATCAACTGGGCTGGGGAGATTTTTTGTGTTGCCAAACGGGCGCGAGAGATGTAAAATAATAAGAAACAGCCAGCGGAATGGTAGAAGGCGGAACACGGCGCCAGGAAAGAGGTTTTCCACTGCCGGTTCGCTTCCATTTCTCCTGAACCCAACATAAAAGGAGCACAACATTGAATAATATTCTCTCTCGTTTAAAAGCGATTCCCCACCCCCTTGGGCTGCTCTCCCTTCCCGTATTTTTCCTGGCCCTGGTCTTTCTGGACTATGCCTTTCGTTGGATCTACGCTTTCACCGGCGCCACCCGGCTCGTCTCTCTCAACCCCACGTGCTTCACCCTGGGCTGGGCGCTGCTGGTCACCGCTCTGGTCTCGCTGCTTCCCCGCCGCCTGCCCAGGCGTATTGGCATGCTGGTCTTGGGGGGATTTTTCGCCTTTCTGGTAGTACTCAACGCAGTGATGTTCAACATTTTCGGCCACTTTTTTAGCTTTGCGGACATGAACTTTGCTGGAGATGGGGCCAAATTCTTTAGCTGGACCTATTTTCATCTGCCCAAAAAGCTGATCCTCTGTATTGTGCTCTACCTGGCTCTGATGGCCACAGCCGCCTTTTTGCCGGACCCCATTCTGTCCCGGCCCACCCGGTTCCGTCTGCGTCTGGCAGCCCTGGGGCTGGCGGCCTTAGCCTTTGTGCCCATTGGAGTGGCCGCCCACCGGCTGGCCCCAAAGGCGGACAGCATGTGGTGGGGCAATACCTACAACCCTACCGATGAGCGGGAGCTGTACCGGGAATTTACAGACGCCAACCGCTGTATGAAACTGACAGGGCTGTACCAGTACACTTTCCGGAACCTGGTGGTCTCTATGGGCTGGGGGGCCGACGGACGCACCTTGGAACAGCTGGACCAGTACTTTGACCAGCGGGAACAGGAGCTGGCCCTTCAGGGTTCCAATGAGATGACTGGCATTCTGAAGGGAAAGAACCTGATTATGGTGATGCTGGAGTCCATTGATACCTGGCTGATGCGGCCGGACTATATGCCAAATCTCTGTGGTCTGAGCGAGGAAGGGGTGAACTTCACAGAATTTTATACGCCGCTGTTTCTCTCGGCGGGCACTTTCAATACAGAGATCATCTCCCAGACCGGGATGATCCCGCCCGTCTCCGGCATGTCCAGCGCGGCCTACTCTACCAACCGCTTCCCATACTCGTTAGCCAGTCTCTTTGCCAAAGAGGGCTACCGGGTAAAATCTTTCCACTCGGCCAACCCCTCCATCTACAGCCGGGGCTCTGTGCACACGAACTTGGGCTTTGAAGCCTACCATAGTTACAAAGAGATGGGCATGAATGACTATATGCTGGACGCCCAAATGCTGGAAGGCTATGAGCTGATGACGGAAGGGGACCGGTTCTATAGCTATATCATCACCTATTCCGGCCACGGCCCCTATACCCAGGAGATGGACAATATCGCCGGGCCCCATCTCAAGGAGGCCCAGGCGGCGGTGGAGCGGTCCGGGGTGACAGGCTCGGCGGAGAATATGGAGGAATACACCCGGGCCGTGGCCCACGCCATGGAGACAGACCAGTTTATTGGCCAGCTGGTAGAACGCCTGGAGGCAGAAGGTCTCTTAGAAAACACCGCCCTGGTACTGTATGCGGACCACTACGGAAAATACATGACGGATAAGGAATTTTTGGCCCAAATCAAGGGCACGGACCGCTCGCCGGTGGAACTGTACCGCACCCCCTGCGTACTGTACGGCGCCGGGCTGAAGGCCCAGGCCATAAACAAGACCGGCTGGTCTGGGGATTTGGCCCCCACCATTGCCAATCTATATGGGCTGGAAGGCGGCGCGAAGTACTATGCCGGGGAGGACCTTTTCAACAGTGGGAAGGGCCTGGCAATGTTCCCCAACAGCGGCTGGTACGATGGGGAGACCTATTATTCCGGGGGGCAGGAGGAGAGCGGAGAACGAACGGCCCAGGTGAAGCAGCGGGAGTCGGCATCCATGGACGCGCTGCGCAGCGATTACTTTAAGACAAAATAAGAAGCGAAGCAAAGCGGCCCTTCACGTTTCTATTGAAAAAGGCGGGGAAATCGTATATACTAGAAGATAATACATCATTTTTCATCAATTGGGAATGTAGTGCGATGGTCTGGGGGTTAACAGTATGAAGAGGAAGGTCCTACAGTCGCTGATACTCTGCCTTCTGGGGGTGGCGGGCCTGTGTGTGGTGGTCTTTTCCATTGTCACCATGCGCATGAACAAGAAAGGTGCTGAAACCATCCGGGAGATTGGCGAGCAGTATATGTCGGATATGGGCCGCCAGGTGGGAATGCACCTGGGCTCTACCATAGAGCTTCGGCTAAACCAGGTGGAGGGCTTGGTACATATTCTGCCCCAGGCGGTTGGCGGCAAGACCCAGCTGGACCAGCCTGTGATAGAAAATGCCCAGGCGGCGGGCTTTCAGGGCCTGGCCTTTTACCTGGAGGACGGGAGCTTTCAAACCCTTTTCGGCCCCCAGATAGAGGTGACGGACAAAGAGTCTTTCCAACGCTCTATTGAAGAGGGGCGCAAGCGCGTCTGCATTGGCAGTGCCGGCGGGGAGGAAATGGTACTAATGGCCGTACCCTCGCGGTATGACCTGGGAGAAGGCCGGTCCAGCAGCGCGTTGGTGGCCTATATGCCCTCTGGGTTTGTGAAAGATCTACTGCTTTCCGGCGGGGCCAATATTATTGAGCAGTACTCCATCATCCGCGAGGACGGCACCTATGTGATACGGGGTACGGCGGATATGGACGAACAGGATTTTTTCCAGCGGATCAGAGAGAAATATGAGCTGGAGGATGGCGGCGCCCAGCTGATTTCCCAGATAAAAGAGCACATGGCCCAAGAGCGGGATTTTACGGGCAAAGCCCCCTTAGATGGGGCCGAAAAGCGTATCTACTGCACAAAGATGCCTTCTTCCGAATGGTACCTGCTGCTAAGCATGCCCTACGGGATGCTGGACCGGAGTATTGACGGCCTGGGGCGGGCCTGGTCCCGTGACTCCCTAACAGGGTGCGCCCTTATTTTGGCCGCGCTCATGCTGGTCTTTGTCTGGTATATACGGCAGTCCAATAAACAGGTGAACAACCTGACCGAGGCCAGAAAGACTGCGGAACGGGCCCTGACCCTGGCCGTGGAGGCCCGGCGGGAGGCCGAGCGCGCCCAGGCCAAGGCCGAGCGCGCCAGCCAGGCTAAAAGCGAGTTTCTCTCTAACATGAGCCACGACATCCGTACCCCCATGAACGGCATTGTGGGCATGACGGCCATTGCCAACGCGAACATAGACGATGCGAAACAGGTGCAAAACTGCCTGAAAAAAATTACGCTTTCCAGCCAGCATCTGCTGGGGCTAATCAACGATATTCTGGACATTTCTAAAATAGAAAACGGCCGGATGTCCCTGGCCGTGGAGCAGGTTTCGCTGAAGGAAGTGATGAATAGTATTGTCTGCATTGTGCAGCAGCAGGTGCAGGAAAAAAAGCAGCACTTTAACGTATACGTGCGAGACATTATGGTAGAGAACGTCTGCTGCGACAGCGTGCGGCTGAACCAGATTTTCTTAAACCTGCTCTCTAACGCCATTAAATTTACCCCCGAGGGGGGCACCATCCAGGTGGCGGTGTACGAAGAGCCCTCGGCCAAGGGCAGCGCCTACATCCGCTCCCATATCCGGGTCAAGGACAACGGCGTGGGCATGACCAAAGATTTTTTAGAGAAGATTTTCGACTCCTTTATGCGGGAAGACCACGCCCGGGTGAAGAAAGCGGCTGGAGCCGGGGTGGGCATGGCCATTACCAAGTATATTGTGGACGCTATGGGCGGCACCATTGAGATAGAGAGCGAGCCCAACAAGGGCACCGAGGTGCACGTGACGCTGGACCTGGAAAAGGCCCCGGTGCAAGAGGTAGACATGGTGCTGCCCCAGTGGCGGATGCTGGTGGTGGACGACGACGAGATGCTGTGCGAAAGCGTAGTGGCTACGCTAAAAACCCTGGGCATTCGGGCTGACTGGGCTGTAAGCGCTGCCCGGGCCGTGGAGATGGCCCAAGAGCACAAGGACGATGGAGAGAGCTATGAAGTGGTGCTCATCGACTGGCAGCTGCCGGACGGAGACGGCATCCAGGTGGCCAAGGAAATGCGGGCCAATTGCGGCGAAGAGGTGTGTATTCTGTTAACCTCGGCCTATGACTGGGACGATATAAAGACTGCGGCCCACTCTGCCGAAGTGGTAAACGGCGCTCTGGCAAAGCCCCTGTTTAAGTCTACCCTGTACTATGGTTTGCGTAAGTACAAGGCTGTGGACAAAGCCGATTGGCGTGAGGAAAAGGACGAGGTGGATTTTACCGGCAAGCACGTGCTTTTGGCAGAGGACAACGACTTGAACTGGGAGATTGCGGAAGAGCTGCTCTCAGAGCTGGGACTGAATATGGAGCGGGCCGAGAACGGCCGCATCTGCAAAGAGATGTTTGCTGCCAGCAAGCTGCGGGAATATGACGCCATCCTGATGGATCTGCGGATGCCCGAGATGACCGGCTATGAAGCCACTACGGCCATTCGCGCCATGAACCGGCCGGACGCTGGGACCATTCCCATTATTGCCATGAGCGCGGATACCTTCCCAGACGACATAAAGAAGTGCCTGGCAGTGGGAATGAATGCCCATGTGGCAAAGCCCATTGACGTGGCGGAGATTGCGAACCTGCTGAAAAAGTACATGACTGCGTAGCCAGTGGAAACTGGGACAGGAACATATGCGAATTCATACAGGCCTGCCTGTGGTAAAGCCGTGAGACGCTGGCCGGCCTGGCCGCTTGCTGTGTCCCAGGGATGGAGCAGCCTCTTGGAAGAATTTACGGCGTTATGTAGCGAGGATCAAAATTATAATAAAAGAAAGGGCCGGCCCCCAGGGGCCGGCATGGGAATGAACTTTATGATCTATGGAGAAATGAGCTGTGCTGCCATCCACGACATTTCCGGTGTGGGGAAATGCTCCCTCACGGTAGCGCTGCCGGTGCTCTCCGCCTGCGGGGTGGAGACCGCCGTGATGCCCACTGCTGTGCTCTCTACCCATACCGGGGGATTTACCGGCTATACTTTTACGGATATGACCGAGGAGATGCTGCCCATGGCGCGGCACTGGAAAGCGGTGGGCTGTAAATTTTCCGCGCTGTATAGCGGCTTTTTGGGCTCTCCGGCCCAGGCAGACATTTTGGCGGAGATTTTTGGCCTGCTGGGAGACACTGATACGCTTCTCTGTGTGGACCCGGTGCTGGGGGATGGGGGCAAGCTGTACGCCACCTGTACGCCAGAGCTGGCCGCGGGCATGGCCCGGCTGTGCAGAAAGGCGGGGCTTATTATCCCCAATATGACAGAGGCCGCTTATCTGCTGGGGGGGCCTTATCTGGACGGCCCCATGACCCATGGCCAGGTAGAGGAGATCCTAAGCGGGCTGCGGAGCCTGGGGCCAAAGATGGCGGTGCTTACCGGCGTGCGGGTAGAGGGCGGCCTGGGCGCGGCCAGCATGGACGCCGCCGGGCAAGTCTTTTACCATGTGATGGAGGAGATTCCCGGGTACTATCACGGTACAGGGGATCTGTTCGCCTCCACACTGGTAGGGGCGCTGCTCAACGGCATGGACCTAAGCGGGGCCTGCCGGACAGCGGTAGAGTTTACCCACCAGGTGATTGAGACCACCCGGAAGTATAGCAAAGACTATAAGTTTGGCCCCAAGTTTGAGGTGTGCCTGCCACAGCTGGCTGCAAAGATGGAGCGGTTCCGAGAGGAAAATAGCCGCTGACCTGCCCGAAAGATAGAGCGCGAACGCAAAATGCGTAAGGACTGTAGGGACGGAGAAGTCCTTGGGGCTTTGTCTTTTAGGCAGCGCGGCCAAAGAAAAGCAGAACGGAAAAAAACGGCCCGAAGGCCTGTAGAAGAATGGGCCCGTATCAGCAGAGAAATTTTCTGCGGATACGGGCCCGTCCTTTTAGTCCAGCGCCTCTTCTAGCGCCGCAACCACAATTTTTAACGCCTTAATCCGGGCGTATTTCTTATCCACGGACTCCAGAATATGCCAGGGCGCGTAGGTTGTGCTGGTCTTTTGCAGCATCTCGTCAATAGCCGCCTCGTACACATCCCACTTTTCCCGGTTGCGCCAGTCCTCGTCCGTCAGTTTCCACTGTTTCGAGGGGGTGTTCTGCCGGTCGGTAAAGCGCTCCAGCTGGGTGTCCTTGTCGATCTGTACCCAGAACTTCAGCACCACCGCGCCCCAGTTGTGCAGCTCCTGCTCAAACTCATTCATCTCGTAGTAGGCCCGCTGCCAGTCGTTTTCGCTGCAAAAGCCCTCCAGCCGTTCTACCATTACCCGGCCATACCAACTGCGGTCGAAAATAGCGATGTGCCCATCCTTGGGCAGCTTGGTCCAGAACCGCCACAGATAGTGGCGGGCTTTTTCGTGGGGCTCTGGGCTGGCCACTGGGTGTACCTCAAAGCCCCGGGGATCCAGAGCCCCGGTAAGGCGCTTGATGTTTCCGCCCTTGCCGGCCGCGTCCCAGCCCTCGTAGACAATGACCACAGGTACCCGCTTGCGGTACAGGCGGTTATGAAGCATTCCCAGCTTGGCTTGCAGCTTTTTCAGCTGGGCCTTGTACTCCTGGTCGCTGATCGTCTTGTCCGCCAGAAGCACCTCGCTAAGCTTTGGCATCTTATTCAGCGGGAACACATTTTGCAGGAGGGGCACAGCCAGGCTCTCGTTGTGCAGAGCGGTGTCAATGCCGGTGCAAAGGGTCTCTATTACCTGAAGCTCCGCGAATTTCTTGTTTTTCGCGTCCACCACATACCAGGGAGCGCTGGGGGTATTGGTATCCTCCAGGTACTTATCAAACACCTCCTGGCACTGGTCATAATGCTGGTTCTGCCACATGTCGCCCCGGCTAACCCGCCAGGCGGTGTCTTTTTCATCCACCAGTGCGGCGATACGCTGGTGCTGTTCTTTTTTGCTGATCTGGAAGAAGAACTTTAACACCAGGTAGCCGTTGTCAGTAAGCTGACGCTCAAAGCGTTTGACGCTGTCCACCCGCTGGGCATAGGATCCGTCGTCCAGCACGCCGTTCAGGCGCTGTTTTGTAATCTCATCCATCCAGCCGGAGTCTAAAAAGGTGAACTTGCCGGCCTCTGGGATCTTCTCAAAATACCGGGTCAAAAAGGGCTTGCGGCGCTCTTCCTCTGTGGGGGAGGTCATGGAGAACACCTTGAAGAAGCGGGGGTCAATGTGCTTGATGATCTGTCCAATGGCGCTGCCCTTGCCCGCCGCGCCCCAACCCTCAATCAGCACCAGGACCGGCAGCTTCTTGTCCTTCAAAAGCATCTGCTGGGTTTCCAGCCGCTGG
>JAAWSH010000020.1 GCA_022801475.1 Acutalibacter sp.
CCGGGTGCTGAACAATGTGCTTAGCATAATGATTGAGAAGGGTTATGTGGGCCTAGACATTGACATGGAGTTTGTCCAGGCCCAGGACGCGGAGGGCTATCTGGCGTTTTTAGAGCGCACCGCCAAGATGCTGCACCAGCATGGGTACTTCCTACATGTGGATCTGCCCCCCAAGGCCTCGGCTTTAGAGGGCGGGCCTCTGTACGAGGCCTACGACTACCAGGCCATTGGCCAGGTGGCAGACTCTGTACTGCTGATGACCTATGAGTGGGGCTATACCTATGGCCCGCCCATGGCTATAGCGCCCATTGACCAAGTGCGGCCTGTGGTAGAGTACGGGACAAAAACCATTGACCGGAGAAAGATCCTTATGGGTCTGCCCAACTACGGCTATGACTGGATTCTGCCCTTTGAGCGGGGCGCCACCCGGGCCACGGCCATTGGCAACGAGTATGCGGTAGAGATTGCCCAGCGGCAGGGAGCGGAGATCCAGTATGACGAAACAGCCCAGTCCCCCTGGTTTATGTACACGCGGGACGGGCTGAAACATGTGGTATGGTTTGAGGATGTGCGAAGCATAGAAAAAAAGTACAGCCTGATGGATGAATTCGCCCTGCGGGGCGGGAGCTACTGGAACTTGATGCGGCCTTTTCAGCAAAACTGGTCCTTTTTGGCAGCCCGATACGCCATTGAGAAGAAAAAAGCGTAAGGCAAGGCTCTTAGAGGAAGCGTGACATAAAACCTGTGCCAGCAGACCCTATCTATTTAGCCGTCCGGTATACATAGGCCCGGCCCTTCATACCAATTTGCTCTACCGCGCCCAGCTCCCGGGCCGCACTAAGGGCCAGTGAACCCGCCATGCTGGAAAATCTTCCCAACCGGCAGAAATCCTTGGCGGTAAACTCTTCCGGCAGTCCGGGCGGCAGCAGCCGGGTGCTCTCCCCAGGCCCTAGGACCCACACCTCGTCCAACAGGCGCACGGGCATACGCTCATACCGGGTATAGCCCCTGCGGCCCTGGCCGTCCTTTAGGCGGTACTCCTCCACCTCCAGCACCGGCACAGAAAAGCCCAGCCCCGGCCGCCCCAGCAGGGGCCGTATGCGGTACAGCTCCGGCAGAATCTCCCAGGGCCCCCCGGGCTTTGGGCTTTTTCTTTTTCGGGATATGGCCCCCTCCTGGCTCATGCTAATCAGCCACTTGACCCCTGCAACTGGGTACACCACGGTCACTGGGTAGGCCTTCAGAAAAAAATCCAGCTTTTCCCGCAGTCGGCCAAATCCTCCGGTCTGTATCTCCATAATGCCCTGGGGGTTGACAATATCCGCCACAAAGCGGCCCACTCCCACCTCCCGGCACAAAGGGTCTGGCTCCAGGTATAACTTTAGCGCGGCGTGCAAAGTTTTTTCCTTTAAGGTGCCAATGCCCCCGGCTCCGGGCCGGGCCTCCATCACCTGGGCACAGGCCCATAAAAACCGTTCCTGATCCATCAGCCCAGTTTAAACAGCCGGGCAAAGTTTCCGTATAGCACGGCCCGGTTTTCCTCTTCGGTAAGGCCCAGGGCAAAAAACCGCGCCAGCTCGTCCTCCACAGGCCACATGGGAAAGTCTGTGCCAAACAGGGTGTACTCCACCCCAAAGCACGCCATGCTCTCCAGGGCCTCTTCCCGGCTGAGAAACCCCAGAGAGCTGGAGGTGTCCACATACACATGGGCCCCTTTCAGGCAGCGGCGGGCCTCCTCCCACTCTGTATACCCCCCCAGATGAGCGGCAACGCAAGTGAGCTCCGGCAGCTTGTCCAGCACCCGGGCCAACCGGATGGGGGAAGAAAAATCCTTACGCCTGTCCCCCGTGTGGAACAAAATGGGCAGCCCGCGGCTCTGGACCGCCCGATAAAAAGGCAGCATGGCCGGGTCGTCAATCTGAAATTCCTGAAAGTCCGGGTGCAGCTTAATGCCCCGAAGCCCCAGGGCCTGGATGGCGTCCAGGCCCTCTTCGATCTTTTCAATATCCTGGTGCCAGGCCCCCAGTCCCACAAACTGGGGATATTGAAGGCAGGCCCCGGCAATAAAGCGGTTAATGGAATCCACTTGCTCGGCTTTTGTAGCCACAGAACATACTAAAAATTGGTCTATGCCCGCCCTGCCGCCGGTTTCGGCCAGGACGGCGGGCAGCCCCACGTAGCGCATAGACAGGTCGTAGAAGCTTCCCACCGAGGCGGTGGCCTTTTCAGCAATTTTTTCCGGGTAGATATGGGCGTGGGCGTCGGCGGCAGGGTAAGCCACGCCGTTCCATGTTACTGGCAATCGAGTCAGTCCTTTCTTTTAGAGTACACACAGCCACAGTAGTTCTGTCTATACAGACCATATTCCCGGGAGAGTTCCACCGAGCGCTTGTAGCCCTCCCGCTTTTTAAAGTCCGCAGGCAGGTGCTTCACCCCATACCGGGCGGCCAGCTCCTCGCCAATGCGGTTCAGCTCCCGGGCATTTTTTAGGGGGCTGATGGACAGGGTGGTGGTAAAGTAGTCCGCCCCCAGGTCTTGGGCGGCCCGAGCGGCCTCTTCCAGGCGCAGGCGATAGCAGATAAGGCACCGGGCGCCCCCCTCGGGCTCCTCCTCCAGGCCTTTCACCGCTTGGGAAAAGTCCTCTCCCCGGTACTGGCAGGGCGCCAGAGAGACCGGGTTTTCCAGGGGCATTTGGGCTATTAGCCGCCGCAGCTCCTCCAAGCGTTTTTGATACTCTGCCCAAGGGGAGATGTTGGGGTTATAATAGAGCAGGATAATGGAAAAATATTGGCCAAGGTACTCCAGCACCGCACTGGAACAGGGCGCGCAGCAGGCATGCAGCAAAAGCCGGGGCGGCGGGCCCGAGAGACCATCAATTAATTTTTCCAGCTCTTTTCCATAATTTCTTGGGCATGGCGGCACAGGAAACGCTCCTTCCTTTTATTATGGCCATGGAGTTCTGCTCCACACCTTGTCTAAATTTTTTTTGAAAAAAGTTTCTTAAGGCATTTTCTAAAATCGTAGATCTAAAATTCTCTTTAAGATAACACGCCGGCCCTTGTCACAAAGCAGCAGGCTTTAAGAAGCTTTTGCGCCGCCACCGCAGAGAGGCGTGGACCCACCCCACAAGGCCCCGGACCGCAGGCCCGTATCACCAAGGCGGCATCCAGGACCGGGTTGGCAAAAGCAAAACATATCCCGTCACAATTTTGTAACAATATTGATTGACATGAACCGTCAAAACCCTTACAATAGTACTATTGAAATAATCCTTTAAAGGGGACTCTCCATGGACCTTGCGTTTTTGATCTCAAACCCGCTGATCAACGTCAGTGTGATTTCCTGGGCCTCGGCGCAGCTTTTGAAAACTTTGGTGGACGCGGTCAAGCATAAACAGTTTGACCGCCACCGGCTGGCCGGGGCTGGAGGTATGCCCAGCTCCCACTCGGCGGTAACCTGCTCGGTACTGCTGACCTCTTACTATCTCTATGGGTTCAATTCCCCTGTGTTCGCCCTGGCCTTTGTGCTGGCCCTGATTGTCATGTATGACGCCACTGGCGTGCGCTGGGCGGCGGGGCTGCACGCCAAGGCCATCAACCACATTGTGGAGTATCTGGAGAAAAGCGAGAACCCAGAGGACAAGCGGGCCCTGCACGAGCTGATCCCCCGGCTCAACGAGTCCCTGGGGCACCGGGTACGGGAGGCCATTTGCGGCGCGGGGCTGGGCTTTCTCATCGCGGTGATCGGGCATTTAAGCCGCACTGGGGGCGCGTCCTAAGCTTTTGCCACGTCGCAGCCCAGCTGGTCGATTTTTTCCCGCAGGGCAAGAAAATCCTCAAAGACTTCGGGCTTTTGCCGGGGGTTGCGCAAAAGGGCCGCCGGGTGCAGGGTTGCCATCATCAAGGTGCCGTTTTTTTCCACGAACTGTCCATGCTCCCGGGTGATTTTGATGTCTGGCTTCATCATGCGCATGGCGGCCACCCGGCCCAAACACACCACAATTTTGGGGCGCAGCAGGGCAAACTGGTTGCGCAGCCAGCCAATGCAGGCCTCCTGCTCCTCGGGCAGGGGGTCTCGGTTTTGGGGCGGGCGGCACTTGACAATATTGGCAATATAGATATTGGTTTTCCGGTCCAGGTCTACCGCGGCTAAAAGCTTGTCCAGCAGCTGGCCTCCCCGGCCCACAAAGGGTTCGCCCTGCAGGTCCTCATTTTCCCCTGGCCCCTCTCCCACAAACAGCACCTTTGCCCTGGGGTTGCCCACGCCAAACACCACATGGTGGCGGTTCTGGCACAGGCCGCATTTCTGACAGTTTTGGCAGGCTGCTTCCAGGGCTTCCCAGTTGTCAAACATAGGCCGCACACTCCTTTGGGATCGTTTTGGGTTGATTATACCACGGGGGCGGTGCAAAGTCAAACCTCGCCCTTTTCTAGAAAGATGCCAGGGTTTTTAGGGCCAGAGTCCCCCCGCCGCCAGAGGGGCTCTGGCCCTTGCCTGCGCTGCCGCTCCGGCAGGTGCTGGATGTGTTCTACCGGAACACATTCCTCAAGCCGGAAGAAGCCCCCGCCGGGTTGGCACACGACACAACAAAATTTTTCCTGTTCCGCCCCGGAAAGCTTGCGCGTAGAACAACGCCTTTGGACACTCCCCCAAAACCCGGCCCTTGATTTTTCCCGCGCCCAGTATTATAATATTGAGAGACAGCAAACCAATTTTTGGAGGCATTTTTATGAAAGTTATGGTAGAAACTTCCGCGCATCACGTCCATGTTTCCGACCAGGACCTGGCCACCCTGTTCGGCCCTGGCGCGGCACTGACCAACAAGAAGGATCTTTCCCAGCCCGGGCAGTTTGCCTGCGCCGAAAAGGTGGAGGTAGTAGGTCCCAAGGGGTCCATGTCCATGTCCATTTTGGGCCCCACCCGGCCCGAGACCCAGGTGGAGATCTCTCTGACCGACGCCCGCAAGCTGGGCGTTACCGCGCCCATTCGGGAGTCTGGGGATCTGGAGGGTACCCCTGGCTGCACCCTGAAGGGCCCCGCCGGCCAGGTGACCCTTGAAAAGGGCGTCATTGCCGCCAAGCGCCACATCCATTTTAATCCCGAAGAGGCCAAAGAGGCCGGTGTGGAGGACAAGCAGATCGTCTCTGTAAAGGTAGACTACAACGGCCGCGCCCTGGTGTTTGGCGACGTAGTCTGCCGGGTAAGCCCCAAGTATGCCCTGGCCATGCACGTGGACACCGACGAGTCCAACGCCGCAGCACTGCCCGGCACGGTTGACGGGGAGATTATCAAATAAATGATGAACAAGCTCAACGTTTTCACCTATAACCTGCGTATTGACGTGCAGGGAGACGGGAAGAATTCTTTCCAGAACCGCCGGGACTTTATTCTGGCCCGATTCCCCAGCTATGGGGCGGCGCTGGTGGGGTTTCAGGAGACAGCCCCCCATATGCGCCAATGGCTGATAGAGAACCTGGCCGGCTACCAGGTCTGCGGCCTGGGCCGGGAGGCTGACCTACAGGGCGAGAGCAACCCCATTGCCTACCGGGCAGACCTGTTCGAGCTGGTGGCACTGGATATGTTTTGGCTATCCGATATCCCCTGGAAGCCAGGCAGCCGCTTTGCCACAGACCAGAGCGACTGCCCCCGCATCTGTACAGTAGCCGCTCTGCGGCATAAGGAAAGCGGCCGTCTGCTGCGCTGTTATAACACCCACCTGGACCATCTGGGGCCCATTGCCCAGGCCCAGGGACTCAGCCTGGTGCTGGCCCGCATGGCAGAGGACTATGCCCGCTGGCCCATGCCTGTAATTTTAATGGGTGACTTCAACGCCTTCCCCCACAGTCCGGTGTACAAAAGCGCCCAGGGCTTTGCTGGCTGCGGCGCGCCCCTGGTGGACGTGACCGCCGGCCTGGGAGGCACCTTCCACGATTTTGGCCGGCTGGCCCAGCTGCAAAAAATCGACTATATTTTTACTAACCTGCCCTGCAACCCGGCTCAATCCCTTTTGGCCCAGGATGAGGCGGACGGGGTGTATCTTTCCGACCACTACCCGGTAGGGGCTGTGGTGGAGCTGTAGGGACAAGATTCTCTCAACATAAAAAGAACCCGGCGCACGATGGAGGCTTTTCCATGTGCGCCGGCCTTTTTATTTTTTATGGAGCGCCATCTGACCCACGCCGGGCCAAAGCAGATGCCCGCCGCTTTTCACCGCATGGCAACACAGCATTATAGTAAACGCACTTGAAAATCGGTACATCCCGATTTTCAAGTTGAGCGGCTGAGCCGCCTGGTTCAAAAGAGGTATTCTACCTCTTTTGAGCCAACAGCAAAGCCGTTTACTCTACCCATTTAACCGGCGCAGTCCTGTCCCGCCGCTTTCAGTACTTCCAGCATTTCCTCCAATACCGCCCGGTATCCGTCAGGATACATGTGCATCCCCTCAATGGTGTACTCCTCTTTCAGACTGCCGTCCGCCGCCGTGATGCCTTGATTAAAGTTGTGG
Organism: Acutalibacter sp.; assembly: GCA_022801475.1. GTDB lineage: Bacteria > Bacillota > Clostridia > Oscillospirales > Acutalibacteraceae > Acutalibacter. Next base: position 6,506 of record JAAWSH010000020.1, read on the forward strand.
AACAGCGCGCCATTTTGTCCCGCCAGGGCCTCCACGGCCTGGTTGGCCTCCGCAATGCGCCGGTTGGTCCGCCGCGTGAACACATCGGGCATAAAAGAGCGCAGGCCCACCGGCTCATTCACCGGATAGTACGCCATCAGATGGAGAACCGCCTGGGGCAGCCGGGCCTTAATCTGGTCCAAGATGCTCTGGTAGCGCGCCACCAGACCCTCCAGGGTATAGTCCTCGGCGCTTAGGTCATTGGTGCCGATATTGATAAAAATATACTTTGGCTCCAGCTGGAACACACAGGGGTCCAGCACTTCTAAGAGCTCTGTAGTGGTAAAGCCGCCCACGCCCCGGTTGTACACGGTAATAGAAAGCCCCAGGTCCATAAGCAGCTCCTCAACGGGAAACATTTCCATCAGGCTGGACCCGCAGAACAGAATCTGCCCCTTTTTTACAAAGAGGTTACGCCTGCGGAAAGCTTCTACTTTCATGGCCTTATCCCGCCGGCCCTGTTCCTCAAGCATCTTTTGCATTTCTTGCCATATGGCATCTGACATGGTGAACACCTCGAATCACAATATGGTGGATGTTAGGGCGCGGCCCTACAGCTGGGGGTAAATCTCCTCAAATACCGCGTCCAGCAGCTGGTCCGCCTGGCGGCACTCGGCGGTAATGGTCACCACCGCGTCCTTGTCCTCCATCACAATGGAGAACTGCCCGTACTTGCCGTCCGCCCGGTAAGAGCCCTTCGCCCCCCGCCAGAACAGATAGCCATAGCCATCTCCGCCGTTTTCCACCTGCTTTTGGGTGGCCTCTTCCAGGTAGGCCTGGGGCACCAGCTGCCGCCCCTGCCAGCGGCCCTTTTGCAGGCAGAGCAGCCCAAAGCGGTGCAGCTCGTCCAGAGTCAGGAACATGCCCCCGGCCCCAAAAGTATAGCCCATGGGGTCGGTCTCCCAGGTAGTGGTGGTTATGCCTATAGGTTCCAGCAGCCGGGGCCCCAGGTAGCGCAGCAGGTCGCAGCCCGCCCGGCGCTGCACCAGCACCCCCGCCAGGTAGGGGCCCACGTTATTATAGAGGAACCGGGTGTCCGGCTCATCTGTAAAGGGCTGGGCCAGGCTCAGCTTTACCCAGTTCTTTTCCTGATGCAGGGGCCGGTCTCCGCCCATCAAAAAGCTCTCCGGCTGGCCCAGGCACATGGTCAGAAGGTCCCGCACCGTGGCCTTGGCCAGGTTGGGAGAGACCTCCTTTGGCAGCTCCTCTGGAAAAGCCTCGGTTAGCTTCTCGTCCAAAGAGAGCAGCCCCTCCTTTTGGGCAATACCCACCGCCGCGCTGGTGAAGCTTTTGCTGGCCGAGTACACGTTCCTGCGGCACAGGTCGTCCCAGGCGTAGCGGCCCGCCTCTTCCCCGTGCCAAGAGACCACCACCGCCAGGGCCCGCAGGGGTCCAGCCTTTTGAATAAAGCCGTGCATGTCTAGTTTCATGGTTGCGCCGTCCTTTCTTTGATGGTTGTATTTCTTGATTTCTATTTGCGTCCTTGCTATTACAAAATATTGCGCGGCCCAGGCGGAAACAGACCGTGTTCAGGCAGCGTACAGGACCGCGAATACAGATTCTTATCCCTGGCTGAACTCCGACAGCATCAGCCCTGGGTTTTTATCCAGGGCCCAGTTGATGCTCCACTGGTTACTAAACAACAGCAAATACCGCCCCCGCAGGTCCTGCACCTTCTTGGTGTCTGTGGTCAGGTTCAGTTTTTTCACGGCAGCCTCGTCCAGGTTCTCGTTGTCAATCCAACGGATAAACGAGTAGGGCAGGGTCTGCATGTGTACCTCTACGTTGTACTCGTTCTCCATCCGGTACTGGAACACATCAAACTGTAGGCTGCCTACCACGCCCACAATGACCTCTTCCATGCCCGCGCCCAGCTCCTGAAAGATTTGGATGGCCCCCTCCTGGGCAATCTGGTTGGCACCCTTTACAAACTGCTTGCGCTTCATGGTGTCCTTTTGCCGCACCAGACTGAACAGCTCCGGCGCGAAGGTGGGAATGCCCTGAAAGCGCAGTTTCTTCCCCGGGGCGCAGAGGGTGTCGCCAATGGAGAACACCCCAGGGTCGAACACGCCGATGATGTCCCCGGCATAGGCCTCTTCGATGATCTCCCGGCTCTGGGCCATCATCTGCTGGGGCTGGGAGAGCTTCATCCGCCGCCCGCCCTGGACGTGCTCCACCTCCATGCCTTTCTCGAACTTCCCGCTGCATATGCGGATAAAGGCGATGCGGTCCCGGTGGGCCTTGTTCATATTGGCCTGGATCTTAAAGACAAAGGCCGAAAAGTTGTCCGCGTAAGGGTCAATGGGGTCCCCGGCGGTTTTTCTGGGCAGGGGCGGGGTGGTCAGGCGCAGGAAGTTTTCCAAAAAGGGCTCTACCCCAAAATTGGTAAGGGCCGAGCCGAAAAATACCGGCGAAAGCTGGCCGTGGCGGACCTTCTCCAGGTCGAACTCATACCCGGCCCCATCCAGCAGCTCTACGTCGTCCCGCAGGGTATCGTATAGATACGGGCCCACGGCCTCCTTCAGCTCTGGGTCCTCCAGGGTGTAGTCCCGCTCCTTTACCTCCCGGCGGCCCGCGCCGCTTTCTTCGGGCTCGAACTTCAGCACCCGGTTTTTCTCCCGGTCATACACGCCCTTAAAGTCCACGCCGGAGCCAATGGGCCAGTTCATGGGGTAGGTGCCAATGCCCAGCTCCTTTTCTATTTCGTCCAGCAGGTCGTAGGGGCTTTGAGAGTCCCGGTCCATCTTGTTGATAAAGGTGAAAATGGGGATGTCCCGCATGACGCAGACCTTAAACAGCTTGCGGGTCTGGGCCTCCACGCCCTTGCTGGCGTCGATGACCATAACGGCCGAGTCCGCCGCCATTAGGGTGCGGTAGGTGTCCTCCGAAAAGTCCTGATGGCCGGGGGTATCCAAAATATTGATGCAGTAGCCGCCGTACTGGAACTGCATCACAGAGGATGTGACGGAGATGCCCCGCTGCTTTTCGATTTCCATCCAGTCCGAGACCGCGTGGCGGGAGTTCCTCTTTCCTTTGACCATACCGGCCAGGGTGATGGCGCCGCCGTAGAGCAGGAACTTTTCGGTGAGGGTGGTTTTGCCCGCGTCGGGGTGGGAGATAATGGCAAAGGTCCGGCGGCGGGTAATTTCAGATTGATAATCAGGCAAAGTAAGCCATCCTTTCGTATAATTTTAGGGCAGCGCCGACTAAAGATGCTGCGCGAGTTGCGCAGCAGACTTTCTGTTGCCCGTTTTGAGCAGCCAATCTCGCGACTGGCAGGGAAAACTGGTGCAAGCTGGCGAAAAAAGATCCGGCAAATTGTCCGCGGTCTTTGTGCGGCGCCGCCTTTCGGTCAAGCCGCCCGTAGGGGGCTCCTTTAAGGGCATTCCTGTTCTACATGGGTCACACTCCTTGGAGATAGTGGGTCTATTATACACCAGGAAGGGAAAACTTGCAAGTGGGGCGGACGCCCCCCGGCCCAGAAAGGAACGCCTTGCGCGGTGAACGCGCGGCGACTGAAAACGGCCCACAAAGCCGGCGGCACGCCTTTATGACACAGATAGAATATCCTTCCGTCCTAGCGGCATAATAATAACCAGTGTATCAAAAAGCCCCTACCCTCTAAGACGCATCTCTTTGAATGAAAGGATGAAGCATTATGTGTACATGCGTGGCAATGAAAACCCAGGACGTATATTTTGGCCGTACTATGGACATTGACTACCGGTTTGGAGAGCGTGTGGTGGTTACCCCCCGGAACTATTCCTTTGCCCTGAAAAACGGCGAGAGCTTTGAGACCTGGTACGCTATGGTGGGCATGGCCTCTGTGATGGATGGCTATCCCCTGTATGCCGAGGCCACCAACGAAAAGGGGCTGTCCATTGCCGGGCTCAATTTTCCTGGCAACGCCTATTACGGCGAACCTGTGCCCGGCCGGCTGAACCTGACCCCCTATGAACTTATCCCCTGGGCCATGGGGAACTTCGCCACCATTGCAGAGCTGCGCCGGGAGCTAAAAAACGTTTGGCTGACCAACCAGCCTTTTGCCAAAAATCTGCCCCTGGCCCAGCTGCACTGGATGATTAGCGACGGAGAACAAAGCCTGGTGGTAGAGCAGACCCGCCAGGGTCTGAGCGTGTACGAAAACCCCATGGGCGTGCTCACCAACAACCCGGAGTTTCCTTTTCACCAAATGAACCTAAACAGTTATATGAACATCAGCTGCCAGCCGGCTCAAAACCGTTTTTCACGGCTGGTGGATTTAAAATCCTACGGACAGGGCATGGGGGCCATGGGGCTGCCAGGGGACGACTCTCCTACCTCCCGATTCATCCGAGCCAGTTTTTATAAGCTGAATTCCCAGTGCGACGGTACGGACGCAGGGTCCCTTTCTCAAATCTTCCATATTCTGGAGGGAGTTTCTATTGTGCGGGGCTCGGTGGTGGTCAGCGGCAGTACCTGCAGCGTGACCACCTATACTTGCTGTGCCAACGCCACCCGGGGGGTTTACTACTATAAAACCTATGCCAATAGCCAGCTGACCGCCGTGCGCTTGACAGACGCTAACAAAAGCGCGGAAGCCCTTTCGATATATGAAATCGACGAGACCCCCCAGGTGCGGTATGTAAACTGAAAAAAGCTCTTGACAACTACACGCAATGCCGCTATAATTTCTATAAATTGAATGATGAGGTGAAAAGATGTTGAAGTAAGCTCAAAGAAAACCACAAAAATTCCACTGCTTTTAGGATTCATCCCTGAAGGCTGAGTTTTTGCCGGGTTTTTTTGGGCTGAGGGCCGCCTGCTGGGTGCGGGCTTGGCCTGTGCGCATCTTTTTCTTTTGCCTTTTGGGCCCTAGGTCTGTTAAAATTCGACAGCCCTTTTTTGTGCGCATACGTCCATCCCCGGCCAGATAGGAGGTATGCGCATTGTTACAAGTAAAAGGCCTAACCATTACCATGAGGAAGGACTCGCGGGTTCTGCTGCGGGACCTGGACTTTGCCCTGAACCCTGGAGATAAGGTAGCCATCATTGGTGAGGAAGGGGATGGGAAGTCCACATTACTAAAACTTTTATTCCATGAAACTTTAGTGGAGTCCTACGCCGACTGGGAGGGCTCTATTGCCAAAAAAGGAATGATTTTGGGCTATCTGGCCCAAGAGGTGTCCCCCCAGGAAGGGGCGCTGTCTGTTTACGAATACTGCTGTGCACAGCCAGGCTTTTTAGAGGCTAATCCTGCCGGGCTGGCCGCGGCCGGGGCCCCGGTGGGGGTTTCTCTGGAGGATTTTTACGCCCAGCGGCTGGTTTCCAGCCTTTCCGGCGGGGAAAAGGTTAAGCTGCGTATGGCCCTGCTTGGGCTGCGCCAGCCAGACGCCTACCTGCTGGATGAGCCCAGCAACGACCTAGACGTAGAGACCCTGGAGTGGCTGGAGGACTTTATTATACGCTGCCCCCAGCCGATGCTGTTCATCTCTCACGACGAGGTGCTGCTGGAAAAAACCGCCAACGCCGTGCTACACCTGGAGCAGCTGCGCCGCAAAACTCTGCCCCGCTGGACTCTGGCCCGGATGGGCTACCGCCAGTATGTGGAGGAACGCCTCCAGCGCTTCGGCCGCCAAGAGCAGGCCGCCAAAAAGGAGCGGGAAGAGGACCGCAAGCGCCAGGAAAAGCTGCGGAAAATTGAGCAGAAAGTGCAGCATCAGCTGGACGCCATCAGCCGCGCCAACCCCGCCGGGGGA
>JAAWSH010000021.1 GCA_022801475.1 Acutalibacter sp.
ACCCCGCCTTTTTCCATCAGCTCCTGATGGGTGCCCTTCTCCTCAATCCCCTTCTCTGTCAGTACCAAGATTACCGTGGCGTTCTGGATGGTGGAAAGCCGGTGGGCAATGGTAAAGGTGGTGCGCCCCTTGGAGAGCTTCTCCAAGGACTCTTGCACGATCTTCTCGCTCTCGTTATCCAGGGCGCTGGTGGCCTCGTCCAAAATCATAATGGGCGGGTTCTTCAAAAAGGCCCGGGCTATGCTGATGCGCTGCTTCTGCCCGCCGGAAAGCTTTACGCCCCGCTCACCCACATATGTATCATATCCATTTGACAGCCCTGTTATAAATTCATGGGCCCCGGCCTGGCGGGCGGCGGCCTCCACCTCCTCCCTACTGGCCCCGGGCTTGCCGTACTCGATATTCTCAAACACCGTGCCGGAGAACAGGTACACGTCCTGCTGCACAAACCCGATCTGTTCCCGCAGGGATTGCAGTGTCACGTTTTTAATATCCTGGCCATCAATAAGGACCCGCCCCTCGGTCACATCGTAGAACCGGGGAATCAGGTTGCACAGGGTGGTCTTTCCGCTGCCGGAGGGACCCACCAGAGCCACGTTCTGGCCGGGCCTCACGTCCAGGTTCACCTCAGAAAGCACCTGCTTGCCGTCGTCCGCATAGCTAAAACCTACGTGCTCAAAGTGTACACCGCCCTCTTTTATTTGCAGGGGCTTGGCTCCAGGCTCGTCGAAGATGTCCACGTCCGCGTCCATAATCTGGAAAAACCGCTCGATACCGGTCATGCCCTGCTGAAACTGCTCGGCAAACTGCACCAGCTGCCGCACGGAGGTAATCAGCGTGCCCACGTACAGCATATAGGCCACCAGGTCCGCGGGGCGTATGCCGCCGTTCATCATAAAAATGGCCCCGGCCAGCAGCACCAGAAAGTGCATGAGCCCGTCAAACATCCGGTTGGTGGCCTCAAAGCCGCCCATCAGGAAATAGCGTCCCCGTTTGATACGGAAAAACTTTTTGTTGCCGGACTCAAACTTCTCGGTCTCCACCGCCTCATTGGCAAAGGATTTTACCACCCGCACACCCAGCAGGCTGTCCTCCACCTGGGCGTTGATCTCGCCAATTTGGGCCCGCTGCTGACGGAACTGGCTGCGCATTTTCGAGTTGAACCAGGCGGCGGCCAGCACCATAAAGGGCACCACGGAAAAGACGATCAGGGTAAGGGGCACATTGACCCCGCAGAGGATGGCAAACGCGCCGATGATCTTAATGCCCGCCATAAAGAATTCCTCCGGGCAGTGGTGGGCAAACTCGGTGACGTCGAACAAGTCTGAGGTGATGCGGGACATAATCTGCCCCACCTTCATGTTGTCGAAGTAGTTAAAGCTCAGCTTTTGCAAATGGGCAAACAGGTCTGTGCGCATGTCGGTCTCCATTTTCGCGCCCATAATATGGCCGATGGAGGCTCGAAAAAAGGTGGCGCCCGCGTCCACCAGGCAGAGGAACAGATACAGCACGCCGATTTTTAACACCAGCTCCAGGGTCAAAGCGGCCAGGTCGTTAATGCCCGTATCGGTGACAAAACGCACCAGCAGGGGCAGTACCAGCTCGCAAAGGGTGGTCAGGGCAGCGCAGAACAGATCGAAAACCAGCACGCCCTTGTACTTGCCAAAGTACGGCAAGAACCGCCGTACCAGCCCCTTAGGGCGTTTGTTGTGACTTGTCTCCATGGGATACCTCTCAAGTTCATAGTTTTTCCAATATTATACCATGGATACGGCAGCGTTGCAAATTTTCTTCCCCAGCGCAAGCGCTGGACTACCGCCGTGGGGTGCGCAAAGCCACGCGCTTCCATAGGGTAACCGGTCAGCCTAGTCGTAGGGACTGGCGGGACCATCGCGGGGGCAATGTAGTGTTGCCTTAAACTCTCGCGTTCTCTCGCAGGCTTTTACAGCTCCGCCGCCTGGGCCAGCACCTGGGCCAGGTCCTCCCGGATCAACAGGTCCGCCCTATTGTCATAGGGCGTGGGGTCCCGGTTCACAATCACCAGCTTGGCCCCTGGGGAGAGATACGTCACCAGCCCCGCCACCGGGTACACCACCAGGGAGGTGCCCCCCACCACCATCAGCTCCGCGTTTTCGGCGTAGGCAATGGCCCGGGCCAGGTCCCGCTGGTTCAGCTGCTCGCCGTACAGCACCACGTCCGGCTTCAGCTGTCCCCCGCAGGCGCATTTTGGCTCGCCTTCACAGTCCATCACATAGCGCATGTCATACTGCCGGCCACAGCTTTGGCACAGGTACCGGTCCTCGTTGCCGTGGAGCTCGATGACGTTTTTGCTGCCCGCCATCTGGTGCAGGCCGTCAATGTTTTGGGTAATTACCGCCTCCAGCAGGCCCTCCCCCTCCAGCTTGGCCAGAGCCAGGTGGGCAGGGTTGGGCTTGGCGTCTGGGTACAGCATTACATGGCGGAGAAAGTGGTAAAAGTCCTCTGTGTGCCGTACATAATAGTCGTGCGAGAGCATCTCCTCGTAAGAAACGCCCTGCTTCTTCTGCATATAGAGCCCATGGGCGCTGCGGAAATCTGGGATGCCGCTGGCCGTGGACACCCCCGCGCCCCCCAGGAACACGGTGTGCCGGCTGCCGCGCAGCCAATCCTTTAGCTGTTGGGTTTTTGTCATAGGGTCCCTCCTTCTTTCAGCGTCAGGCAGACCGGACAGTGGTCGCTGCCCGTGTACTGGTCCAGAATTGCCGCGTCCGCCAGGGCATCCTTTAGCCGTTCATCCGCCAAAAAATAATCGATGCGCCACCCCACGTTGTTGGCCCGGGCGTTGGCCCTGTAGCTCCACCAAGAGTAGGCCTCTTTTTCTGGGTAAAAGTACCGGAAGGTATCCACAAACCCGCTGCCCAGCAGCTGGCAAAACTTGCCCCGCTCCTCATAGGTATAGCCTGCGTTGCCAATATTGCTTTTGTCGTTTTTTAGGTCAATGGGCCTGTGGGCCACGTTCAGGTCTCCGCACACTACCACAGGCTTTTTCTCCCGCAGCTTTGCAAGATACCCTCGCAGAACGTCCTCAAACTCCATGCGAAAGCCCAGGCGCTCCAACTCTCGCTGAGCGTTGGGGGTGTAGATTGTTACTAAGATAAAGTCCTGGTATTCCGCCGCAATGAGCCGCCCTTCCTGGTCAAAAGCCTCCACCCCAAGCCCATAGCTTACTGAAAGAGGCTCTATCTTTGTAAACACCGCCGTACCCGAGTACCCCTTACGCTGGGCGGAGTTCCAGTACTCACGATAGCCCGGAAACTGAAAATTCCCCTGTTCCCGCTGCATTTTTGTCTCTTGCAGGCAAACCGCGTCTGGGTTTTCCTGGCCCAACATTTCCATAAAATCTTTGCCCATACAGGCCCGCAGGCCGTTCACATTCCAGGAAACCAGCTTCATTTCCCATCTTCCTTTACTGATTGTTTTAATCTATTACCACTGCAAATTGTTAACAAACTATAAATTTGTCCTTTTATTCCTATAGAGGCTATGCGGCGTAGGGGATTTGTGCTATAATGTCCAAAGGGCATTTTAGTAAAGCTAAATCTGCGCCGCGGATTTTCAATACAACTTGCGGTTATTGCTATACATCCTCAAAATTTCTTATCCGCACGGGCGGGCGAGAAGTATCCCCGCCTCAATACTATGATTCGGAGGTAGAACCATGCAGAATCCCATCGTTACCATAGAAACCAACCAGGGCGTTATCAAGGTGGAGCTTTTCCCCGACGTAGCCCCCAACACAGTACATAACTTCATCTCTTTGGTGAAAAAGGGCTTTTACGACGGCACCATTTTCCACCGGGTGATTCCCGGCTTCATGATTCAGGGCGGAGACCCCGAGGGCACCGGCATGGGCGGTCCCGGCTACGGCATCAAGGGAGAGTTTTCCGCCAATGGCTTTGAGAACAGCCTAAAGCATACCACTGGGGTCATCTCCATGGCCCGGTCTCAGCGGCCCGATAGCGCGGGATCCCAGTTCTTCATTATGGTGGCAGACGCCGCCTATCTAGACGGACAGTATGCGGCTTTCGGCAAGGTAACGGAAGGTCAGGAAGTGGCCCAAGCCATTGTCAACGCCCCCCGGGACCGGGACGACCGCCCGGACCAGGACCAGATTATGGAAAAGGTGACGGTAGAGACCTTTGGCGAAGAGTACCCCGAACCCACCACCGGCCCCGAACGATAAGGCAGGGCGGTTCCTTACAATAGACGCTTTCAAAACCGTATAGCCACAAGAGAGTGGAAAACAAACGCGGTCAAGGTTTGGAGGAAGATTTCCGGCGGGGACCGTTCGAACTCGGCCCCACCGGCAAGTGAGGCAGGTACCTTGCGGGGATCAGGGGGCCGCCAGCAGAAAGCTTTTCTTCCCCAGAAACAACTAAATTCCAATCCGCTCCAACACCAGAGGCCTCTTTGGGGGCCTCTCTTTTGTTACCTTCACAGCTTTCTGGAACCGTCGAAGCCCGGCCTGGCAGCGCTCTTCGCTGTTGGCGTAAAGCCGGGCAATGGGCTGGCCCTTCTCCGCATACTCGCCCTGGGTTTTCAGCAAAACTATGCCCGCCCCATAGTCGATCTGGCTCTCCTTGGTCTCCCGGCCCGCGCCCAATTCCATGGCCGCCAGCCCGCAGGTCTGTGCGTCCAGCCGGGCAATATAGCCGCTCTCCGGCATGAGGGCCTCTGCCCGCTGGGACGAAAGGACAAACCGCTCCGGCTCCTCAATATAGCCGCTGTCGCCGCCCTGGGCCTCCACCATCTTCTTTAGGGTAAGTAGGGCCGCGCCGCTCTTCACAGCGCCCCGCACCTTCTCGAGGGCCTGATCCTGGCTCATGTCCTCCTGGGCCAGCCGGACCATGCCCGCTGCCAGCTGATAACAGAGCTCTGCCAAGCGAAGGTCGCCCTGGCCCCTCAGCACCTCTATGGCCTCTATCACTTCCAACGCATTGCCAATATGCCGGCCCAGAGGCGCTTCCATATCTGTAAGCAGCGCCGCTGTGCGCCGGCCCGCACCCCTGCCGGTCTCTACCATCAGCTGGGCCAGCGCCCGAGCCTCGCCGATGGTTTTCATAAAGGCCCCGCTGCCCACCTTTACGTCCAACAGAATGCCGTCCGCGCCAGAAGCCAGCTTTTTGGACATGACACTGGCCGCGATCAGAGGGAGGCTCTCCACCGTGGAGGTAACGTCTCTCAGGGCATACAGTTTTTTGTCCGCTGGGCATAGGCTGCCGGACTGTCCCACCAGGGCAATGCCGGTTGCCCGTACAATCTCAAAAAAGCGGTCCCGGGGGATGTCCATTTTTAGGCCTGGGATGCTCTCCAGCTTGTCTACCGTGCCGCCAGTGTGGCCCAAGCCCCGGCCGCTCATCTTTGCAATTTTCACCCCGCAGGCCGCGGCTATTGGCCCCACGATGAGGGAAGTCTTATCCCCCACGCCTCCAGTGGAATGCTTGTCCACTTTTATCCCTGGAATGGACGATAGATCCGCCATATCTCCAGACCGGGCCATCTCCAGGGTCATGCCCACGGTTTCTTCTCTTGTCATGCCCTGAAAGAAAATGGCCATTAGCAGGGCGGAGATCTGGTAGTCGGGCACAGTGCCCTGGGTAACGGCCTCTACAAACCAGGCAATCTCTTCCTGGGATAGCTCGCCCCCCTGACGCTTTTTATAAATCAGGTCCACCATGCGCATGGCGCTACACCTCCTTTAGGTTATCGGGGCCAAATGCCATGGGCAGCAGTTCCTCCAGGGTCATGAGCTTTTGTTCTCTGCCATCGTATAGGATGATCTCAAAGTTCGGGGCGCAGAACTCCCGCATGACCTGGCGGCAGACGCCACAGGGGGCGCAGAAGGAACTGGGCTCCTTTCCCGCCGGACCGCCCACCACGGCGATAGCGGTAAACTGCCGCTGGCCATCTGCCACGGCCCGAAACATGGCGGTACGCTCCGCGCAATTTCCTGGGGAAAGGGACGCGCACTCAATGTTGCAGCCCGTGTACACCGTACCGTTGGTACAGAGCAGGGCCGCGCCCACGGCAAAGCCAGAATAAGGGCAGTAGGCGTTCTGGCGTGCCGCAAGGGCCTGTTCCATCAAAAAGTCATGATCCATGTAAGACACCTCCAATGAAACTGTGATATAAAGATCAAAGGGAACCAAACACAAAGCATGATGAACTACAGGGGTCGCGGGCCACCGCTGATGACCCGCCCCGGCCGAACCGGCAAACGAGGTCCATCTCCTGAAAGGATTTGGGGCAAAGGGCTTCAGTGAGGCCCCGCCCCAGCCGGCGGAAGCGGGGGAGCTTCCCAGTGGGGCCCGTTCTGACTCCACCGAGCCGGCAGGCAAGACCACCTAAAACTCAGTGGACGTGTTAACAAAGTCCAAAATCGCAAGAAGTTATCGGTAAAACACACAGAGAAGGTGGGAAAAAGGGCGAGTTTTCCTTTTTGAAACCCGTATTATCTTGCCTATTTTTGTGCAACTTTTTTCCGAGGAGCACTTTGTAAGCAACCCCTCAGTGCCCCAAGGTTTTATCCTTTACCTTAACGGCACGGCAAAGTAAGGCATTTGTTTTTTCCTTTATTCCAAGTATGTCGCCGCCAGAACGCACGGCCCCTCTATTGTGATTGTTCCGGCCCCGGCAGGTACAAAAATACTGTCCCCGGGCTGGAACTCCACTGTATTCTCCCCGCCGCTCACCTGTCCGCTGCCGCTCATGGCGATCAGCGAAAGGAAAGAACTTTCGTCTACCTGCCAGCTTACCTGCTCCTCTACCTGGACCTTATCCACCGTAAAGTATTTGCAGCTGGCCAGCCGGGCCCTGCTTCCCCCAGAAATAGCCTGGGCCTTGCCCTGCCGGTCCGCTGTGTCAGAGGGCGTCAGCTTGGATACGGCCAACGCCTTTTCCACATGCAGCTCCCGGGGCTTTCCGTCCGCCCCCAGCCGGCCATAGTCGTACACGCGGTAGGTACAGTTCGAGTTCTGCTGAATCTCGCAGATCATAATACCTGCGCCAATGGCGTGCAGGGTACCGGATTCAATAAAAAAAACGTCGCCCGGGTGTACATCCACTCGGTTGAGCACCTCTTCCACAGTGTTGTCCTCAATCTTTTTCCGAAACTCCTCTGGGCTCACCTCCCGGTTTACCCCAAAGTACAGAAAAGCCCCGGGCTCACAGTCCATCACATACCACATCTCAGTTTTGCCGTACTCATGCTCTACCCTCTGGGCATACTCGTCACTGGGATGCACCTGGATAGACAGCGCTTGCTTTGCATCAATAAACTTGATGAGAATGGGAAAATCTTCAAAGGCCTGGCAGCGGCTGCCCAAGACCTGGGGGTTTTTGCGAAAGTACCCAGCCAGCTCCATACCGTCGAATTCGCCGCCCACAATTCTGCTCTGTCCAGCGGGGTGCGTGGAAAGCTCCCAGCTCTCGGCCACCTTTTCAAAATCGCAGGGCTTGTGGTAAAGGTCGCGCAGCTTGGTGCCGCCCCAAAGATAGTCTTTAAACGCTGGGCTAAGTTTTTGGATCTTCATAGCAAGTTCCTCCTAAATAATTAGTAAGTGATAAATAATAAGCAACTATCTCAAAAACAAAAAACACAGAGTATGCCCCATACAGGCCTTCTCCCGGCGGCCCGCGCTGGTTTCTCTTTTAGCCCGCCAGTTCGCTAAGCACCGCGCCTACAACGCCGCCCGCGCTCTCGATACTACTATTGGACTCCTCTACCACCACCGCAAAGGCAATAGGGTACCGGCTATTATCACAAAATCCCACCATCCAGCAGTTGGGGGCTTTCTCCTCCCCCACCTCGCCGGTGCCTGTCTTGGCGCACACGTTCATTCCCTCGGGAAAGAGGTAATCGCCGTAGTAGTTTTCCACATTGTTTCGCATCATATATTTCAGCTGCACTGCCTCGGCTTCTGTCACCAGGTCGCGGCCGCCTCCAGGCGCTAAGCCCGCAAACAGATCCATGCCCTGGGTCAGCCGGGGCTGTGTATAACTGCCGCCATTGGCAATGGCTCCCATCAGAACCATCATATGGTAAGGGTTGCATAGGTCTGTATACTGGCCAACTCCAGCCCAGCCCAGCTGGTTGGAGCTGGCCCCGGAAAGCCTGGCCTGGCTCTCCGCAATCTCAATATTTCCAAACTCCAGCGCCTGGTTAAAGCCCATCTGCTCCGCCTTTTTTTGCAGGGCCCCAGCCCCCAGATCATTGGCCAGCTTGGCAAAGTACAGGTTGCAGGAGTTGCCCAGGGCCCCGGCCATATCCAGTTCGCCGTGGGTACCCATACAGGTTATATTACTGCCGCCGATCTCCTCGGACTCCCAGCACTCATAAGTGCGCTGGCTCCAGGTATCCGGCCACTTTTCCATCGCCGCCGCCGCGGTGACCAGTTTGAATATGCTCCCTGGAGTAAAGGAGCCAGACAAGGTATTGTCCAGGTACACGCCTTTGTAGGCATCATTTTCCTCAATATCCTCAGGCTGGTTTTCCGGGTCAAAGGTGGGCGCGCTCACCTTGCAAAGAATGTCCCCGGTCTTATAATTATAGAAGATGGCCCCACCGTTGTGGCCATTCAGGGCATTGTAGGCCGCCACACAGGCGTCCTGGTCCAGGGTCAGGTTCACGGTGCTGCCCAGCTGGTTGAAGAAGGTCTCGTTCAGGCCTGTAATCAGGTTGTAACCCGTAAGCTTGGTACGCATGGTGTACTGTACACTGGTACTAATGTACCCTGCCGGGTCCCCCACTGTATGCAGCAGGGCCCGGCGGGCTGTCTCACTCTCGCTATACACCCGTTTTCCCTCCTGGGTGGAGGCCAGCAGGACGCCTTCCCTGTCGGCAATATCCCCCATACCAACCGCTGCCTCACTGCCATAAATATGTTCATTGTAGGGCTGCATAGCCCATTGGCCGCCATGGAAGATCACCCCGTACAGCAGCCAGCCCACGCCGCCCAAAAAGGCGATCAACACAATATAAAGGGCAAAGGAGCGGAACCCTACCGTTTTCATGAATAGATGTCCTCCATTTTCTCTTTAGGTTCCGACGGGCCCGGCTTTTCCGGAGCGCCGCCCACAATAGAATGCGCGCCTGTAGAAAGATCCTCAAATTCCGCCCCAGCGGACCCGGCCTCCGGCTTCTTCTGCCGAGAAGGGCCCGCTCCCGCCGGCTCCGGGGGTTTTCCTGCCACCTGCGGCTTTTCTCTTCCCGGCACATGGGGTAAGGGCGCTGTGTAAAAATCTTCAAACTCCGCTCCAGCAGGCACGCCCTCCGGCTTCTTCTGCCGAGAAGGGCCCGCTCCCGCCGGCTCCGGGGGTTTTCCTGCCACCTGCGGCCTTTCTCTTTCCGGCACATGGGGTAAGGGCGCTGTGTAAAAATCTTCAAACTCCGCGCCAGCCAAAGGGGACTCCGGCTGCGCGGAATCCACCGGCGGATGAGCCATATGAGCGCCTCCCACCGGTCGGGGTGTTGCAGTGGACGCCTCCATAGCACTGGCCTCCACTGGCCCGGCCTCGATCTTGTATCGAGGCCGGGGAGTTGGCTGGCGATTGGGCTGGGTTCTGGGCGGCTGGGGAACCGGCTGGCGGTCCCCATGCTTTCCGGCCCGGCGGGCTGCGTAGGTACGCTCGTCCGCTGCTTTCAAAAAGGCCATCAGCCCCCACACTGAAGCCATACTGGATCCCCCCGCGCTGACAAAAGGAAGGGTTACGCCCGTAAGGGGCAAAATATCTGTTACCCCAAACACATTCAGGCAGGTCTGGAACAGCAGCATTCCCGCCACAGCGCAGGCTCCAATGGAAAAAAAGGTGGAGCGGCTTCTGGTCACGTCGCTGCGGGCGTACAGGGTAAACAGGGCAATGGTCATAATCACAATCAAGCCCAGCAGCAGACCCTGCTCCTCGCAGAGCATACCGAACACCAGGTCGCTGTCCGCAGCAAAATAGTTTCCCAGATACCCCTTGCCCAGCCCCATGCCAAACAGCCCCCCGCTGGCCAAAAAGGTCAGCACCCGGGTCTGTTGCAGGCCTGTATCGTAGGGGTCCTCCCACACGTGGCCCCAGGCGCTGAACCGGTCCGCTACATAAGGCATAAAGGTGAGCACCAGAAAGACTCCAAAAGCCGCGGCAGCCAAGATCAGAATAATGGTGCGCACGCTGCCGGACCGCATAAAGGCAATAATTAGGAAAGTAGCAAAGAAAATTACCGCAGTGCCCAGGTCCCGCATTAGAAACAGGAACCCCACGCAAGCCCCAGTAAACACCAGGAATTCGGTAATGTTTTTTTTCGTCTGAAGCCTGTCCAGCGTAGAGGTGCCCACAAAGACAAAGGCAATTTTAATAAACTCCGAGGGCTGCACGCTAATGGGGCCAATGTAAATCCAGTTCCGTGAGCCAAAACTGGTGGTACCAATAAGCAGGTTCAGCACAAACAGGCACAGGGCCCCCACGCCAATGGGCAGGCGGTACTTGGCCACCCGGTCCATATCATTCATAAACCAGATGAGAAAGCAGAACAGCACAATGCCCAAGAACATGGCCCCTAGCTGGCTAATAACGCCGTGCAGGTCATAGGCTGCCAGCAGATTGACGCCAATCCCCGAGAGCAGGTAAGCCACGGTCTCAATCTCAAAGCTAACCCTGTGCTGAATGGCCATGGAGTAAACATACAGCCCCCAGCCCATAAAAAGCACAGCGGCCTCTGGCAGCAGGGCGGCGGGCTGAAATGTTCCCGTGGCCACGCTGCCCTGGAGCGCCATGAGGATGTGCACAAGGCTGGCCACAAACATCAGCTTGAAGGGTGAGGCCGCCTCCCGCAGCAAAGCGGCAAAGGCCCTGCGTTTTTTCTCCGGCGGCTGGGGAGAATTTTGCAGCACAAGGGTTACATTCCCCAGGGTCATCCGGTCGCCAATGTTCACCAACTTCTTATCCTTTATTTTTTTTCCATTTACCGCAACGCCGCCTTTAGAGCCGGTATCGCATACCACCCAGCCCTCATCTCGGCGCATGAACACCGCGTGGTCCCGAGAGACCGCTGTATCTGGCAGGCAGATGTCGCAGCTTTTGGCCCGGCCCATGGAGTTTTCCCAGTACAGTACCGGAAACTGGGCGCCCGAAGCCGCGTCCACCAGCATAACCACCGGATCCCGGCGGCGCTGGCCGCGCTTAAAAGAAGTGTAGCAGCGCCAAGATACATAGAGGGCGAGAAACGGCACAATCACGCGGATGATCAGCAGTACAGCGGGCAGAAACCCTGACTGCAAAAAATGTTCAAACTGTTCCAAACCCATTCTCCTTTGTTCTTTAGGGGCTTTCCGCTTATCCGGAGCCTACCGGATCTCCGCCACTTCTCCCGCCCGTTTATAAATCGCTCCCGGCGGCACCGCGCCCCGCACCATAGACAGGGGATATACCCGGCTGCCCCGGCCTATCACGGTCCCGGGGTTCAGCACGGTATTGCATCCCACCTCTACCAGGTCGCCTAAAATCGCCCCGAATTTCTTCAGTCCGGTCTCCACCCGCTTATCACCCGCCAAAACCGTGACCGGGCTCTTATCCTGCTTTACGTTAGAGGTCAGCGCCCCTGCCCCCATGTGGGCCTTGTAGCCCAGGATGGAGTCCCCCACATAGTTGTAGTGGGGAACCTGGACCTTATCAAACAGAATAACATTTTTTAATTCCGTGGAATTTCCCACCACGCAGCCCGCCCCCACCAGGGCATTGCCCCGGATAAAAGCCCCGGGCCGCACCTGGGTCTCAGGGCCAATGACACAGGGGCCGGAAATATAATGATTCGGGAAGATCACGGCGCTCTTGTGCACCCACAGGTTCTCTCCCCTCAGTTCATAGTCCTCGCCCAGCTGTGGGCCCAGTGCCAGAATGAATGTCCCGATCTCTCCCAGGGCCTGGGCCATCACCTGCTCCAGCGCGGCCAGCTGCTGG
>JAAWSH010000022.1 GCA_022801475.1 Acutalibacter sp.
CCGCCCAGACCCCGCCCCCCAAAGGGCCTAGCAGTTCGCTAAGCAGATAGCTCATCACTGTGGGAGAAAGCCCCGTGGTGTAGGAGTTCAGGATAAAGAACAGGGGCCTGTCACTTAGGATGCCCCGGCACTGCTCTACCAGGCCGTACAGCTGCTCCTCCAGCTTCCACACCTCGCCCCCGGGCCCCCGGCCGTAAGAGGGCGGGTCCATAATAATGCCGTCGTAGTGGCTGCCCCGGCGGGCCTCCCGCTGCACAAACTTCACGCAGTCGTCCACCAGCCAGCGCACCGGCCGGTCCGAAAGCCCGCTGGCCCCGGCGTTCTCCTTGGCCCACTGCACCATGCCCTTGGCCGCGTCCACGTGGGTAACGGCGGCCCCGGCCCCAAGACAGGCCAGGGTGGCCGCGCCGGTGTAGCCAAACAGGTTCAGCACCTTCACCGGCCGGCCCGCGCCCCGAATCTTTTCCATGGCCCAGGCCCAGTTCACCGCCTGCTCGGGGAACAGCCCCGTGTGCTTAAAGCCCATAGGCTTTAGCCGGAAGCTAAGCCCCTGCCAGCCAATCTGCCACACCTCCGGCATTTTTTTGTAGGCTTCCCAGTGCCCGCCCCCTTTGTTGGACCGGTGGTACCGGGCGTGGGCCTTTTCCCAGCGGGGGTCCCTTTTTTCCCCCCGCCAGATGATCTGGGGGTCCGGGCGGATCAGGAGGATGTCCCCCCAGCGCTCCAGGCGCTCCCCAGCCGCCGCGTCGATTAGTTCATAGTCCTGCCATTTTGCTGTTCTCATGCGTTCCCTCATTCTGCGGCCGCAAGGCTCTTTACCGCTTCCTCCCGGGTGTCCACAAAGAAGAAGTCCTTCCCCTGGTTGGACTCGTAGATAAAATCATGCAAAGGCTTGCTGGTGTACCGGGAAAAATCTCCCCACACCGCCATTTTGATGTGATAGTTGATGTATTTCTGCAAAATCTCCCCCGCCATGCCGCTGCTAAGGATAAAAAACTCCTCCGCCACCAGCTTTTTGGGCAGGGCAAACCGCTGGGCCCCGGTCTCATATTTCACGGTCATGGCCAGGTCCAGGGCCTCCTGTGCGCCGGTAAGCAGCTTCTCCGGGCCCTCCACCACGGCCACCAAAACGCCGTTTTCTGTTATCGTCTCAATTTTCATTGTCTTTCTCCTGGTTATTCTGATGATTTTTCCGCTGCGGCGAACAGGTTGTCCTTCCCCATGCCCAGCACATAGGGGTTCTGGTCATAGACAAAGCAAAAGTCCAAAAAGTCCCGCTTCTGCTGTGGGTCGTTCATAATTTTCTGTAGTATCTCATGGGGCACGGTGCGGGCATAGGCCCCCGGGCCGCTCATGCGGATCTCCCGGAGCCCCAGGCGCTCCAAAATGCCCCGCAGCTCCTGGGGCAGAAAGCAGTAGGTGATGCACCAGGGCACGCCGCCCTGCTCATACTCGTCAATTTCCGCCTGGCCGCCCATCAGCCCGTTGTCCAGCAGCCGCTCTGCCGCCCCCTTGTCAAAGCGGAAGCCCTCCACCATGGCGTCCTTGTTTTCCAGGCACCACTTCACATAGGGGTCGCCGCAGCTGGAGTCCAGGATAAACTGGTTTTTGTTCAGGGGATTGGCCAGATACGGCAGCGACCCCAGCCGGGAGCTGACGCTAAGCAGCAGCCTCTTTTTGCAGATACGGGCCAGCTCCCCAAGGACCCGCTCCTGGTTGGGGTAGGTGTAGGAAACCGGCGCGTCAAAGGACATCACCAGGTCAAACTGCCCGTCCCTATAGGCCGAAAGGTCCTCCAGGGCCCCCTCTACAAAAGTCATCCGGTCCAGCACCCCGGCCTGGGCCGCCAGCTCTTGGGCTTTGTCCAGCATGGGCTGGGAGATGTCGAAATGGGTCACCCGCAGGCCCCGCTTGGCCAGCGGGATGGAGAACCGCCCGCAGCCTCCGCCGCCGTCAAACACGGTCTCCACGCCCTCCAGTGCGCCCAGGACCTGGCGCTCCAGGTGGTCTTTCTGCACGATGTCGTCCATAAAGGTAGCTTCCCTTTGGCTCTCCCGCTGGCCCTTGTCGGGCTGGCTCCACTGGCGCTGGGAGATTTTCTGGCTGTAGCTTGGTTCCATAAGTTCACTTCCTTTTGGTCTGTTGCGTTTCGGGCGTTCCACCCGTTTTTTTGTTTTGGTTGATTTTGGACTCTCCGCCCAGGGCGGGGCTTCTTCTGGCTTGTTTGAACTTCGGCCTCCCCGCCTGGGGCAGCCCACTTCTGGCCGTCCGCTGTCCAAAAAATCCCGCTTTGCTCATTTTTAGGATTCGCTGCCCGCAGGCGGCGCTCGCCGCGCGCTCTATCCTGGCTATCCTAAAAGTACTGCCGCGCCGCTCTATCTTACCTTCTCGCGCCGCTTAAGGTCAAGGTCTTGGGGCGCTGCCCCAAACCCCGCAGCCTTTGAAAAGGCTGGCGAAACTTTTACTCCGCCTCTACGCTTCTGCTCCCGCTAGCTACTGCCTCGAGGCCGTCAGGCTTAGCAGAGTTCCTCTCTGATGACTTTGGCCACGCTTTGGGCCAGCTCCTCAATCTGGGCCTGGTCCCGGCCCTCTACCATCACCCGCAGCAGGGGCTCGGTGCCGCTGGGCCGCACAATCACCCGGCCCTCGCCGCCCAGAATGCCGCCCACCCGGTCAATCTCCTGCCGCACCCGCTGGTCGGTGTAAAAGGCCAGCTTGCCTTCGGGAGAGACTTGGATGTTCACCATGGTCTGGGGATAGCGCTCCATGGCCGTGGCCAGGGAAGAGAGCTTCCCCTGCCGCCTGTGCATCAGGCTAAGCAGCTGGCAGGCGGTCAGCTGGCCGTCGCCCGTTGTGGCAAAGTCCCTAAAGATCACGTGACCGCTCTGCTCGCCCCCAAAGCTGTAGCCCTCCAGCCGCATCTGCTCCAGCACGTAGCGGTCGCCCACTTTGGTGGCCTCAAAGCGCATCCCGTTGTCCTCGCAGAACTTCTGAAAGCCCAGGTTGGTCATAATGGTGCCCACCACGGTGTTCCTGTATAGCTTGCCCCGGCTCTTCATGTCCAGGGCGCAGATAGCCATAATAAAGTCGCCGTCCACAAATTCGCCCTTCTCGTCCACCATCAGGCAGCGGTCCGCGTCCCCGTCAAAGGCCACGCCCGCGTCCAAATCATGGGCTTTCACATATTCGATGAGCCCCTCCATGTGGGTGGAGCCGCAGTGGTCGTTTACGTTCACGCCGTCCGGGCTCTGGTTCAGCATGGTCACTTGGGCGCCCAGCTCGGTAAACAGAGCCTCCGCCGTGGCGCTGGCCGAGCCGTTGGCGCAGTCTATGGCAATCTTCATGCCGTCCAGGGCAAAGTGCACGGTGCTCTTCACATGGTCAATGTAGTCCCTCACCGCTGTTTCCGCCCGGCTGACGGTGCCGATGCCGTCGTCCTGGGGCAGCTGGCCGGAGATGTCGGTCTTGCCCAGAATAATGTCCTCAATGCGCTCTTCCAGGTCGTCGGGCAGCTTAAAGCCGTCGCCGGAGAAAATTTTGATGCCGTTGTACTCAAAAGAGTTGTGGCTGGCGGAAATCATAATGCCCGCGTCGGCCTTGTACTTTTCCACCAGATAGGCCACGGCGGGGGTGGGCACCACCCCCAGGGTGACCACGCTGGCCCCAATGCTGCACAGGCCCCCGGCCATAGCGTTTTCCAGCATGTCGGAGGAAAGCCGGGTGTCCTTGCCGATAAGCACCCGGGGGTGGCGGTTGGATTTGTTGGTGAGTACCTGGGCGGCGGCGCGCCCCAGCTGGGTGGCCAGCTCGCAGGTCAGGTCCTTGTTGGCAATGCCTCTGATTCCGTCTGTTCCAAAAAGCCGTCCCATATTAAAACACCTCGTTAAAATTAAAGTATGGATCGTTCAGAATGAAAAACGTACGCCGCAGAGCGCGAGTCGGCGACGGGGCGCCGCAGGAACCAGACCCCGGGCCCCGCTAGGAGAAACCCGTTTCCCCCGGACTCCTTTCCGCGCTTTTCTGTGGATTGTTTCTTCTCTAATATACGGATCGTCCCCGGCGAAAATGCGGCTTTTCTCTACTCCATTCTCATCTGTAGCTCCTCCTCCGCCCGCAGGCGGCTGGGCAACGGCAGGCCCAGGTGGGCGCAGGCCGCCGGGGTGACGCAGCGGCCCCGGGGCGTGCGGGTGAGAAAGCCCAGCTGCATTAGGAACGGTTCGTTCACGTCCTCAATGGTCACCGCCTCTTCGCCAATGGCTGCGGCCAGGGTCTCCAGGCCCACGGGCCCGCCCCCATAGTTTTTGATAATGGCCGCCAGCATATTCCGGTCGCTTTGGTCTAGGCCCAGCTCGTCAATCTCCATGCGCTCTAGGGCGATCTGGGCGGTGTTCAGGGTAATCACGCCCCCGCTCATCACTTGGGCAAAGTCCCGCACCCGCTTTAAAAGCCGGTTGGCAATGCGGGGGGTGCCCCGGCTGCGGGAGGCCAGCTCCAGGGCGGCGTCCGCCTCTATCTCCACTTGTAGAATGCGCGCGCTGCGCCGGACGATTTGCCCCAGCTCCTGGGGGTTGTACAGTTCCAGGCGGAGCATCACCCCAAAACGGTCCCGCAATGGGGCGGAGAGCTGCCCCGCCCGGGTGGTGGCCCCCACCAGAGTGAACCGGGGCAGGGGCAGGTGGTAAGAGGCCGCCATCTGCCCCTTGCCAGTGATAATGTCCAGGGCAAAGTCCTCCATGGCCGGGTAGAGGATCTCCTCCACCAGCCGAGGCAGGCGGTGGACCTCGTCAATGAACAGCACGTCCCCGGGAGAGAGGTTGGTCAGCAGCGCGGCCAGGTCTCCGGGCTTTTCAATGGCCGGTCCGCTGGTAATGCGCAGGTTGCTGCCCATTTCCTCTGCCACAATGCCCGCCAGGGTGGTTTTGCCCAGGCCGGGCGGGCCATACAGCAGCACGTGGTCCAGGCTCTCCTTCCGGCTTTTGGCCGCCTCAATATAGATTTTCAGGTTCTCCTTCACCTTATCCTGGCCAATATACTCCCCAAAGGTCTTGGGCCGCAGGGGGTTTTCCACCTCCTGGTCTCCGGGGGTATAGCCAGTGTCCATCAGGCGGTTTTCCAGGTCCAGGTCGTTCTGGGCGTTCCAGTCCACGCCATACTGGTTATGGCCCGCTCCGCCGCTTTTTTCTATCATTCTGTCAATTTCCTCCTTCCCCGGTTCTGGGGGTCAGGCCTGTGTTACGTTGATTTTAATGACCTTCGCGGTCTCATGGCCGTCGTTCCAAATGGAATGGGCCGCGCCCCCCGGCACCACAAAGCTATGGTCCTTCTCCACCACATGGGCCTTGTCCCCCAGCATCACCCGCACCCGGCCCTCTGTGACAATGAAGATATGGCCGCTCTCGTGGGTATGGTTTCCCGCCGGGCCCCCGCCGCCCTTCTCAATATAAGCCAGGGCCGCCCACTGAATGGCTCCGCCGCCCTCAAACAGCTTTTTTGCCCAAAAGTTCCGGTGTCCCTCCGGGGTCATAAATTCTTCTTGCATCCTGGGTGCTCCCCCTTTTTATAATAGGTTTTTTCGCTCTTTAAAAACTACCCCAGGGCCTTGGCAAAGGCCGCGTTGTTTTCCAGGTGGCAAAAGCCCTGCTTTTGGTAAAACGCAAAGGCCGGCACGTCCTTATCTGTCAAAAGAAAAATATGGGTCAGCCCCAGGGCCCGGCACGCCTTTTCTATCTCGCGGACAAACAGCCGCCCCACGCCTTTTCCCTGGTAAGAGGCGCCAACGCACAGCTCGTCTATGCAGTACTCCGTTCCCTCATACCAGTGCTTCACCCGGCCCATGGAGAGCGCCACCAGCTTCGCGCCTTTATAGAGGCCAAAGCTTAAAGAATTATTTTGTCCCATCAGGTCCTGCATGTACGCTTCCAGCTGCTTTTGGTCAGACCAGTCGTCGTTCCAGGGCTCCTGGGTAAAGACGCCGGCAAACAGCGCCTTGGCCTGCTCCGCTGCCCGGATGTCCAGCTGCCTCAAGCAATATTCTTCCTCTTGCATATCTTTCCCCTTTCTAACGGGAATCCCCGGCAAAGCTTTGGACATTTCCCCCAAAACGGACCCCCAGGAAACTCTAAACCAAAGCCGTGGCTATGGTACCCCCTTGAAAACCAGCAGAGCCACGGGGCGTCCATCCCCCGCCGCTTTTGAACAGAGGGCCCGCTTCCCTTCCAAAGCAAATATCCGGGCCAAAAAAGGCTTTGGGCCCTCACCGCGCCAGCGCCCCAAACTGCCGCTCTGTCATAACCCCGCCCACCAGGGTCCACAGGCGTTCCCGGGCCCTGGTGCGGTCTGTCTCTATGGGAAAGGTCCCAGCCAGCCGCTCCCATTCCTTGGCTGTCCCGTACCGCAGCTGGGACCAGTTCGCGTTTAAGTCCCGGCCCTTTGCCACTGCTGTGGCCAGCAGATTTTCCAGCAGAAAGTCCAGGCCCGCCCGGAACTCCTTGGCCAAAAGACCGCTGGCAGTTTTTAAAAAGGCTGCATCCGCCCCTGGATTCTCCGCCAGGGACCCCAGCAGCGCCTGGGCAGAAGGCGGCGGGGGCCGGGAAGGCTTCACCGCTTTTAGCAAATAGTAGGCCTCTTGGGAGAGGTAGGTGGTCCGCTTCTTATACGCCTTGCAGTAAAATACCTGGTGGGCGTCCACCAGCTCCATGGCCTCCCGCCAGGTGCAGCCCAGGTCCTCCAGGGCGGGCAGTTCCGGGTTCTGGTTGCACAAGAGGACGCCATTTTTCTCCAGCCAGTCCAGCATACGGCTCATAGCCCCGCCTCCCGCAAAATTCCTTCTGCCGCTTCCATTGCCCGCCGGTAGTAGAAGCAGGGTTCCGCCTCCAACTCTTCCCGGCTCACCTGGGGGTCCAAAAGGCCCAGCTCCAAAAATTCCACATACTCATTCAGCGCCGCCAGGCGGATGTCCATAATATACCGCTCCCAAGAGGGCTTGTGTTCCAGCCGCCGGTACATCTCCTCCACAAACCGCCGCCGGGCGGCCTCCTCCATATAAAAGGGAAACTCCCCGGGGGCCGGGCTCTTGCTGCCGTGGGCAATGTGCCGGGCAATGTCCAGGGCATAGGGCATGGTCCCCCCAAAGGCCCAGTCGACGAGATACACCCGCCCCCCGTGGAAGATGGCGTTCAGGGGAAGAAAGTCCCCGCTGGAAAGGGTCCGGGGGCAGTCCGGCTGGCGCTTTAAAAAGAGCTCATAGGCCTCCGCCAGCAGGGGGTCGTCCTTTAGGCACTGGGCCCTGCGGTTGATCCGCTCCCAGTAGCGCTGAAAGCGCCCGTCCTCTCGGCCTCCCCAATAGGTGTTTTGTATCTCCGCCAGACTCCGGGCGCTGGCCCCGGCCAGCTCCGGGGTAAAGCGCCGCAGGTCCGGCCCGGGCAGATATTCCAGCAGCAGCCAAAGGTCCCCGCCCCAAAAGGCCCGGCCAAAGTACTCCGGCACCGGGAGGCCCCGGCCCTTCAAATAGGTTTCGTACAGGCGGGCCTCCGCCTCATCGCTCTTTTTCAGCACATAGGCCCTGTCCCCGGCCTCTAGCCGGTAGACGTTATACTCCCGGCGGTAG
Source organism: Acutalibacter sp. (assembly GCA_022801475.1). Classification (GTDB taxonomy): domain Bacteria; phylum Bacillota; class Clostridia; order Oscillospirales; family Acutalibacteraceae; genus Acutalibacter. Next base: position 7,607 of record JAAWSH010000022.1, read on the forward strand.
TCCCCGTCCTGGTCGCAGAAGCGGCCCACAGCCAAGGGGCCGCCGCGGCCGGTGATCTCCCCCAGCAGCTGGGCAAAGGGGATGGGGCTGTTCTCCACAGGCTTGATAAAAGCGCTCATATGCCCAGCCCCCTAAACCGCGCTGCCAAAAGACTTCAGCGCCAGCCGGATCAGCTCCTCGGGGGGCAGCTGACTGTCCAGACGGGCCACCGCCGCCGCCGCCTCGCCGGGAGAGTACCCCAGGGCCACCAGGGCCTCGGCGGCCTGGGCGGCGTGCCCAGCGGCAGAGGGGCCCCCGGGCTGGGGCAGAGAAAGGTCCAGCTCTGTGCCCGCAAAGCTAAGACCCTTTACCTTGTCCTTCATCTCCAGCACAATGCGCTGGGCCAGCTTGGCCCCCACGCCGCTGGCCCGGGTAAAACGCTTGGCGTCCCCGGCGGCGGCGGAAAGGGCCACGTCCTCGGGGCTCATCTCCGACAGGATAGACAGCGCCGCCTTTGGCCCCACACCGCTGATGGCAGTGAGCATTTTGTAGCAGTTCAGCTCCAGCTGGCTGGCAAAGCCGTATAGGTCCAGGGCGTCCTCCCGCACATTCAAATAGGTAAAAAGCGTGGCCTGCCCGCCAATAGGCGGCAGGGTCCGCAGGGTGCCCATGGAGGTATTGCACTGAAAGGCCACCCCTCCCACGTCAATCACCGCCATACCCGGCCCGGTATGGGCCACCTTGCCCGTAATACTATAAAACATGGCTGGCCTCCTTTTGGTTTTACACCTGGTGTGAAATTTTTTTGAGGGATGGCAGGCCTCCTGCGGCCAAAGCTTAGCTATGTCCACTCTTGGGCCTTGGCGTTTACCCCGGGTCTATGCCCTCTTCACAGCTTCCGCCCCTTATCGCCGGTTCAGCTGTATCATCCCCCGCCGCAGGGGCGAGCCCGCCGCCTGGCCGTGGCAGATGGCCAGGGCCAAGGCGTCGGCTGTGTCGTCTGGCTTTGGAATGCCCGGCAGGTTCAGCAGCCGCCGGGTCATTTCCTGCACCTGGCGCTTTTGGGCCTTGCCATAGCCCGTCACCGCCTGCTTCACCTGCATGGGCGTGTACTCAAAAAGGGGCACGCCCCCCTGGGCCAGGGCCAGCAAAAGGACCCCCCTGGCCTCTGCCACGCCAATGCCTGTGGTCTTGTTGTTGGTGAAAAAGAGTTTTTCCACTGCCGCCGCCTGGGGCTTCAGCGCGGCCAGAATTTGGGTCATTCCCTCATAGAGTTCTTTCAGCCGTAGGCCGAAGTCCTGGCCAGCAGGGGTGGTGACCGCCCCATACTCAACAGGCCGGTACGTCCCTGTGGCCGCTTCGATCACTCCGTACCCGGTAATGGCGTACCCTGGGTCAATCCCTAAAATGCGCACCCGCTCTCCTCCCCTCAAAGCCCCGGCCTGTCCTCTTTGCCCAAGGCCAGCGCCCCATGCCCGCCGCTTTTCCCAAAGCGGGCCAAGGGCTTTATAGTAAACACACTTGAAAACCGGTATGTACCGCTTTTGCACTGTGTTAACTATATTCCGAATTTTTTATGCCGGTCCAGGGGCCCCTGCCACAAAGCGGCAAGCCGCCTGGAAACCGAAAGCTTTCGGCCGCCCGGGCCCGTATCTGGCAAAATAAAAGCCCTTTTCCAAAATCAGCTTTCCCCACATGATCAATCTGATTGGAGACGGCCTGCGCAAAGAACTTCTCCCCGGGTTCAAAGGCTTGCTTTAGAACCCATTATATCATAGAAGGTTTTTCCAGTCAAAAAAAGTTGACTCCCACGCATGACAAGCCCTCTATTTCGGAAAACTATCCATAATCTTCTAAGAAAGGAAGCCTATAAATAGATGAAAACCCCCACAAAAATCCGTCTTGTCACCTTTTCGCTGGCCTTTCTGGTCCTGCTGGGGGGCTTTTGGCTGGACGCCCGCCTAAGCCTCTCGGCCAGCAGCACCCAGCTGGAATATGTCTACCGCCGGGCCCTGGGCGACCTGACCGGCTATGTCGCCGGAATGCAGTCCACCCTGGAAAAGGCCCGTTATGCCGGCGCCCCCACCACCCAGACCGAGATCTCCGCCCAGCTGCTGGAGCAAAGCGGCGGCGCAAAGGCCGCCATGGCCGCCCTGCCCCTTTCCCAGGAAAAGGCCGAGGCCATCAGCCGCTTCCTCTCCCGGGTAGGGGACTATGCCCTGTGCGTCAGCCGGAAGTCCTTTTCAGAAGAAGGCCTGGAAAAGGCCGACCTGGAGGGCCTTAGCCTGCTGCAAGACTACGCTGGACGGCTCACCGGGGCTCTCCAGGAGGTGCAGTCCGGTCTCACTGCGGAGGGAAAGGACCTGGTAAAAATCGAAAGCCGCCTAAACAACCTGGAGGGCCTGGAGGTCCTGGCCAGCCTGGACGATTCTATGGACGAGGCCGCCCAAGAATTCGCCGCCTTTCCCACCCTGCTGTACGACGGCCCCTTCTCTGACCACATTGCCCGCCGCAGGCCCCTGTTTATAGAAAACGCGGAAGGTGTTACCCAGGAGGCGGCGGCCCAAAAGGCCGCGGACTTTTTAGGCTGCGGAACCGACGCCTTGACATGCACCGGCCAGGGCAGCGGGCCCCTGGCCGCGTATGGTTTTTCCTGGGAGGGCTCTATGGTAAGCGTCACCCGCCAGGGCGGGCAGGTGTGCTATTATAAAAAGGACGGCCAGGTGAAAAGCCCCCGGCTGAACTATCCCCAGGCCCTGGAAGCCGCCAAGGAATTTTTGTCCCAGGCGGGCCTTCCTCCCCTGACAGAGAGCTATTACGTGATCAGCGACGGGCTGTGCACCATCAATTTCCACACCAGCGGTACCACCGAAAACGGCCGGCAGGCGCTCTGCTACCCAGACCTGGTTAAAGTGACCGTGGAGCTGGAACAGGGCGGCGCGGTGGAGCTGGACTGCACGGGCTTTCTGATGAACTGCCACCACCGGGCGCTGAAATCCCCCCGAATCCGCCAAGAGGAGGCCGAGCAGGCCCTAAGCCCCCTGCTGGAGGTGGAAAAGGCTGGTTTAGCGGTGATTCCCGGGCCAGGGCTGGAAGAGCTGCTCTGCTGGGAATTTTTGTGCACCGCGGCGGACGGCCGGGAGATACTAAGCTACGTGAACACAGAGACCGGGCTGGAGGAGCAGCTGTACCTTTTGCAAAAAGACGGACACGGGGTGCTGACGGTGTAAAGGCCCCCGCCCTTGTCAAACCGGGAAGAATATGTTATAGTAAAGTTTTACCAAGAGGGCTATGGGGGCGCGTCATGATCACCGTAAATTTTGTGGACTATATGCGCAAGGAAACCGCTGGATATGAAATCCTGCGTCCGGCGGGCAGCGGCGACTATCTGTTTCTCTGCTTCCCGCTGCCCATGCGCTTTTCCCACATGGTCCCTGCCCCAGGGCAAGAGATTCTCCTTACCCAAAAGCACGCCTGCATTCTTCTGGCCCCTGGAGACGCCCACTGGTTTTGTGGAAACCCGGAGTTTCTAAACAGCTTCATCCATTTTAACGACCCCCAAGACCAGGTGGGGCGCTTTGGCGTTCCCACCGGGCGGCTTTTCTATCCCACAGGCTTCGAGCGCCTAAACAGCGCGGCCCTGACCATCAAGGAAGAGCTGCTTACCGGCGGCACACTCCACCAGGAGATGGTCCACGCGGCTATGCTGCGGCTTTTGGTGTGGATATGCCGGGACTTTGCCCAGGGCGCCTGCGACCCCCTAAAGGAGCAGTTCGAGGCGTTGCGCTACGAAATGCTCTCGGACTGTGCCCGGGAGGTCTCCGTGCAGGAGCTGGCGGCTAAAATGTGCATGAGCAGAACCTCCTTCTACAAGTACTACAGCCGCTACTTTGGCTCTTCCCCCAAGCAGGACCTGCTGCGCCTGCGCATGGAAAAGGCGGCGGTTTTGCTTACCAACCAGCAAAAAACCGTGGCTGCGGTGGCCGCGGAAACCGGCTTTAAAAGCGTGGAGCACTTTGCCCGGTATTATAAAAGTTTTTACCACAAGCCGCCCAGGGGCTAGCGTCTGCCAGAAAGGGATGCTTTGGTGGCCCGCCGCTTTAAGCATGGCGCGGTATTGCCGAAACACAAAAGGGACAGCCCGCGCTGCCCCTTTTACTTTTGCGTAAAGACCTGTATTCATTAGCCCCCAAAAGAGTTTGATGGTTCCAAATCCACCCAAGCGCCTATGGCCGCCCTTCCTTTTCCCCATAGAATTGGTTTAATATTCCGGCCAGCGCCTCTGGATTCTCCTCATTCACCACGTGCCCTGTATGCTCTATAATTTTTAATGCCGCGTTTTCAATATGTTCCCCCAAATACTCCGCCGCCTTCCGGTTTGC
>JAAWSH010000023.1 GCA_022801475.1 Acutalibacter sp.
TGGCGATATTATCAAGCGGCACTTTGCCCTCACCCTCGCCAAACTCGACTTTTACGTTGATTACGCTGTCGGGTTTTTTGTGGGAAAGCATTACAACCGTCTCAACATGCCCAGTCCCCGGGAACATATCCACTGCCCGGGCCTCTTGGGGAGGATAGCCCAGCTGGGCAAAAATCTTCAGGTCCCGGGCCAGCGTGGCTGGGTCACAGGATATATATACCACCCGCTGGGGGCCCATAGAAACCGCCGCCTCTATAAGTTCTTGGCTGCATCCCTTACGAGGTGGGTCCAGAACCACCACTTCCGGCCGCTCTCCACGCCGGGCTAGCTCTCTGGCAGCTTTGGCCGCGTCGGCACAGAGAAACTCCGCGTTATCTATGCCGTTTCGCCGGGCGTTCTCCCGGGCGTCCTCTACGGCCTGGGGCACTACTTCCACGCCAATGAGCCGCCCCGCGCTTTTTGCCATAGACAGCCCAATGGTTCCTGTTCCGCAATACAAATCCAGCAGCAGCCCGCTGCCCTTTAACCCCGCGTACTCTGCCGCCAGGTAATAGAGACGCTCGGCTTGGGTTCGGTTCACCTGGTAAAAGGACAGGGGCGAGATCTCAAATTCCAGCCCGCACAGCCGGTCGGTGATGCTTCCCCGCCCCCAGGCTGTGCGGCATTTTTTGCCCAAAGCCACGTTGGTCCGCTCTTGGTTGCTGTTGATTACCAGCCCGGCAAACCCAGGCACTGCCTGGCGCAGGGCCTGGGCCAGTTCTGCCTCGTGATGCAGGCCATTGCCGTTTACCACCACACAGGCCATCACCTGGCCAGTCTCCTGGGCTTTGCGCAGAAAAAGCCGCCGCATCCGGCCCTTATGAGCAGCCTCGTGGTAAACCGGGTCCCCCCAGCGCTGGGCCCACTGGCGAAAGGCCTCCATCGCCAGATGGAATTCCTCTGGATGCAGAAGGCAGTGGCGGCAATCTATAATGCGATGGGAGTTTGGAGCGTAAAAGCCCATGACAAGTTCTCCGTTTGGGCCGGCCCCCAAAGGTAAAATGGCCTTATTGCGGTAACCAGAGCGGCTTGAGCAGGAGGGACCGCCCTCAAGAGGTCCGGCGGGCACAATGGGCAGCAGGGGCAGCTGGGAGAAGCCCCCAATACGGTCCAGAGCATCCCGTACCCGTTGGGTTTTGATTTCCAGCTCTGTTTCATAGTGGATGTGCCGGAAACAGCATCCCCCGCACTTTTGAAACACTGGACAATCCGGTTCTACCCGGCAGGGAGAGGGGCTAAGCAGTTTTTCCAGCCGGCCATAGGCATGGTTTTTCGCGACCTTGGTGATTTTGACCAAGGCCTGGTCCCCTGGAGCGCCCAGGGGGACAAAGACGGCCTCTCCCTGCCAGCGTCCCACGGCCGCGCCCTGGGCGGTCATGCCGGTAAATGTTAATTCGATCACTTGGTTTTTGACCAGACTCATTAAGCAGCTCCTCCATCTTTACTGAATAGACCGTTCAGGAACAGTGTTTTTTCATGATTGTTTTGTTCACTGACACAAGTTCTGCGGAAAATCAGGGTGACAAATTGTGGGTTTTTTACAAAAAAGAATCAAGTTTATTTGTGTGAATTAATCAAAAAGGAGATTTGGCAAAAATATCCTTTAATCAGTTGACTTTTCATTGTATAATCGTGTAAAATAGAGGTGAATTAAAGGGATTTCTAGTGAAATTTGTCGACTACAAGCTTGCGTCTGGGACGCAATTTCAATACAACTCCTCCCCAAAAGAAGGAAAGGGCCGGTTTTTGCCGGTCCTTTTCTTTTTTCCCGTGGAAAATCTCGGGCATTTTGACAGGGGGCGCTCGAGGAATTATTTGAAAAATTGAAAACGCCATCTTTTTGCTCAGAAGAGGCCTCTTTCCGCGTCGAAAATCCTCGTCAACTGTTAGGTTAACCTGCGGTATTCTCTTTGAGATTGACCTCACTTGGTCAAAAATTCGTCATTCTCTCTATTTTCAAACAGGCCCTAGCCCCTTACTTTTTCTTCAAAATCTCGCAGCCGCTGCTGGTATGCGGCCTCCACCTCTTTCTCAAAGGCCAAGGGCGCGTGGCCGGCCCCCATGGCCCCCAGCACAGCCCGGGCCAGCCCGGGGTTTAAGGGCAGAACGGGCCCCAGAAGGTAGGTAGCGAACAGGCTGCCCACCCGCAGCCCCTCAAAAGGACAGCCTGGGTGCAGGCCTGTGCCCTTTTCCACTGCAAAAAGACCGTTTACATCTTCCTGGGGCCAGGCCATGGTGAACTGGGACTTGAACCCCGTAATCTTTTCTCCCTGGAAACTTCCCAGAAACACACTGTTGTGCCGGTGCATCATGTCCCGCCGGGCAAAGAGGGGCAGCAGGCCCAGTCCCTCCAGCCGGGAGCCGTCCTCGTTTTCAATATAATTTCCCAGCACCTCCAGGGCGTTGCCAGTCAGCAAAAAGGCTGTGCCGCCCTGTATCAGCTCTTCCAGCCGCTGGCGGTATGGCAGCAGCTTTTCTATGACCCGCTGCTGGGAGCGTTCGCTCATGGGCCCCATGTAGATCAGGGCCGGCTCCTCCTGCAAGAACGCCGGGTCGCCGCCCAGAGGCGTGTCTATCCGCTGGGCCTCTGGCAGGCATTCTTCCAAATATTTCACATTGAACAGGTCCCCGAACAGGTTGCAGTACTGGGGAAATAACACCTCGATGGTCATTGCCCAGCCCCCTTCCATTGCTCTTTTACCTGGTCCTTCACCCGGTTGGCCAGGCCGATGGTGTACACGTCGTATAAGATAAACACAGCGTCCTCTGGCCGCAGGGCGGCGGCAGCTTCAGCGGTGTCCGCCATGTGGTTCATTCGTTTTGGGTCAGCCCCAGCCATGAGCAGCCGCAGGTATACGTCCCAGTGCCTGGCCCCGGCCACCACGATCTGGGTCACAGAGGGGTCTGCCAAAAACTCGAAATCCGCGTCAAAGAACCAGGCGGTGTTTTCCACAGTGTGGGCAGCGTCAAAGTAGTCGTCCAAAAAGAGGATGGCGGCCTTGTTGCCAGGGTAGTCCCGGATGTTTTCAAAAGCCCGGGAGCAGGCCACCGGGTTTTGGCCCTTGGCCAGGTGGAGGATGATCTTGCGCCCGCCCACTTCTTCTTCCAGGTACCTGGTCTCGCTTAAGGTCATGTGTTCCATGGCGGCAGCGGTCTGCTGGGGAGACAGGCCGTATTCGCACAGCAGGGCAATGGCCGAAAGAGCGTTGTACACGTTGATAGTGCTCTGGTTCGGCAGGGGAAAGCTGTTTTTTGTCCCTTTTACCAGCATGTGCAGATGTCCGTCCTCCATAGAGACAGCCCGGTAGTCCCCCTGGGGCGAGGTAAAGCCGCAGGCAGGGCAGCTGGCCCGGCCAATGTGGTGATAACGGATAAAGTCCCAGGTAAGGGGCCCGCCGCAGCGGGGGCAGGCCTGCACATCCCGGACAATGTTATGGGCCTCGGGAACATCGCCTGGCTGTTTATCCATCGAGAAATATACCCGGGGGTTCTTGGGCTTTAGGCCAGCGCACATTAGGTCGTCGGCGTTCAGAACCATCTTTACGCCGTCGGGCACAAAGCGGTCCAGAATATCCACAATAAACTCTGGGTGAGCATTGCGTTTGTAAGAATCTCGGAAAATGTTGGTAACAAGCAGCAGGTCTGGCTTGATGTAGGGCATGGTCAGGTTGGAGCTGCGCTCGTCCAGCTCAAAAACAGCCAGGTTCTTTTTGGGCTTGCCCAAAAAAGTGGAGTTGGCAATAAGAGCCGACGCTACGCCGGTGTCCACGTTAGAGCCGGAGCGGTTGCAGATAAAGTCGATGTGATGATACTCCAGCACGTCCTCCACCATGTTGGCCACTGTAGTTTTTCCGTTGGTGCCCGTAATGCCGATAATGGTCTTAGGGCGGGGCATGCGGCCCAAAAAGTCTTTGCATAGAAAGATGGCGCAGCCGCCGGGCAAGTTTGTGCCCTTGCGGCCCACCAGGCGCAGAGCAAGGATGGAGAGCTTGGAGACAAAAAGGGCGAAATAGAAGGAGAAGTTTCTTTTCATGCTGGGCTCCTTTCAGAGAGGGACTAAAACTAATTATATCTTTCCTGGTGGGACAAGTCAAGGGGGAGCGAAACGCCAACATAAAGGAACATATTGCGGGAGGCAATGTGCGGCGGACATTCCGCTGCCCCTTGACTTGTCCTCCTTTTTACGCTACAATACTACTATACCCCTAAAATCTTTTCTCAGGAGGCGCTTCATTATGAAAACTTTGCCCGTGGCCGTTCAAGTTTACTCTGTTCGGGACGACGCGTCCGCAGACTTTGCCGGCACGATGAAGAAAATAAAAGAGATCGGTTACGACGGCGTGGAGCTGGCCGGCCTATATGGCCTTTCTCCCGCTCAAATCAAGTCCGCTATTGAGGAGGCCGGCCTGGTGCCGCTGTCTGCCCATGTGCCTTTCCAGGAGCTGGCGGCGGACATGGAGGGCGTGGTCAGCCAGTATCAGGAGATCGGCGTCAAGTTTATCGCCATTCCCTACCTGACGGAAGAGGACCGCCCCGGCGGAGAGAAGTTTGAGAAAAACGTAGAGGTTTTCGGCGAGATCGCCAAGGTCTGCAAGGCCCACGGCATTCAGACCCTTTACCATAACCACGATTTTGAGTTTGCCAAAATGCCCAACGGCCAATACGCGCTGGACTACATCTATAGTTCCATCCCTGCCGACCTGCTGCAAACCGAGGTGGACACCTGCTGGGTCAAGGTGGCTGGGGAGGACCCTGCCGCATATATTAAAAAGTACACAGGCCGTTCGCCGGTGGTGCACCTAAAGGACTTCCACAAAGAGGGCAAGCCTGCCAACATGTATCAGCTCATCGGCACGGACGTGGAGGAGCAGGAGAGCCACGGCACCTTCGAGTTCCGGCCAGTAGGCAGCGGTATGCAGGACTTCCCGTCCATTCTGGAGGCCGCCGTAGAGGCCGGGGCCCAGTGGGTGGTGGTGGAGCAGGACCAGTCGGTTGGCCGCACGCCCATGGAGGCCATTACGATGAGCCGCGAATACCTAAAATCTCTGGGCTGGTAAAAGCCCGCCCCAGATCATCTTTCCTCTGTCCAGCCGGACCACGGAAAGAAGGGCAGAGACGCCGCACAATCGGAAAGCAAAACTCGTAAGAGCCGAAAGGCAGCTCTTACGAGTTTTTTTCTTGTGCCCAAAGACGGCCCCGGTTATTTGGCTAAATAGGCCAAGATTTCCGCCGCATTGGTATCCGGCTTTACTTTTGGCATGATCTTTTCAATCAGCCCGTTCTCATCAATTACAAAGGTGGAGCGCACAACGCCCATACTCACCTTCCCGTAATTTTTCTTTTCCTGCCAAACACCGTAGGCCTGAATGGCGGAAAGCTCTGGATCGGAGAGGAGAATAAAGGGCAGCTGGTGCTTTTGGGCAAACCGCTGGTGTGAGGCTGTGGAATCCTTGCTAATGCCTATCACCACCGCAGCGGCTTTTTGAAACTCTTCATAGGTTGCCGCAAAGGCGCAGGCCTGCCGGGTGCAGCCAGGGGTGTTGTCCCTGGGGTAAAAGTACAGCACCACCTTTTTTCCCCTGTAATCCGCCAGAGAGACCATGCGGCCCTCTTGGTCGGGCAGGGTGAACTCTGGGGCCTTTGTTCCAACTTCCAACATATTAACATCCTCCTTGAATAAATACATATTGGTTTTCCCCAGACAATTCTGGGTGGAACTGGTAATCTAAATCCGCGAAATTTTGAATGTCCTTTGGGGCAGCTATGCCGTGCTCCGCCAGCCAGCGAACCATCTGTCCCCGGGCCATTTTGCAGGCAGTGCCTTTTTCCAGAACCCTCCCGTCCTTCCACTGGCCAAATACGCAGGTGAGGACTGAAGCGGCTGGGAGATAGGGCGTTACCGCCCGGCTGTACTCTTTAGAGGCTAGGTTCAGCACCCAGTCTGTCTCTTTTGCCAGCTGCCCGGCCAAACCCTGGCCCCAAAAGGCATATAGGTCCTTCTCTCCATCGATAGATAGCTTTGCCTGCATTTCCAGCCGGTAGGGGGTCACGCCGTCAAAGGGGCGCAGCAGGCCGTAGAAACCGGACACAATCCGCAAATGCTCCTGCAAATAGTCCAGCTGTCCGCTGGCCATTACCCCAGGGGACATATACCGGTACTGAATGCCCTCATAAGCCAAGATAGCCGGGGTCAGGCTGTGCAGCAGGTCCATATTTTGCAAACGCTCTAGGTTCAGCTGTGCAATGGCGTCGCTGCATTTCCACAGGGCTTGCAGTTCTTGGGGGCGCATGGCCTGAAGCGCTGCAAGCAGGCGCTGGGTCTGGGGCAAAAACTGGGGCAGACCCAGCACAGGAAGGCTGTCCCGGTCCAGGTTCATTTTTTTGGCGGGAGAGATGAGAATGCGCATTCGTTTCACCAACCTTTTTCTGCCTGCCGGTTTCCTCCCAAACGCGGGGGAGAGGCCCCGGCGGAACGTTCTTATTGGGTACAGGCCTCCTCATAGATCAGGCCGTCCTTCAGCCGGTAGACCCGGTCCATGCCCTCCAAGTGCTCATAGTGGTGGGTGATCATAACCACAGACTTGCCTGCCATCTGGTTGACGATCACCTGGTGCAGGTAGGCGTCCGACTCCGCGTCAAAGCCAGAGGTGGCCTCGTCCAGAATCACCACCGGCGCGTTCTTCAGCAGAGCCCTGGCCACGGCCAGCTTCTGCTTTTCTCCCCCAGAGAGCCGGGCGCCGTTGCGGCCAATCTGGGTGTTCACGCCCTGGGGCATCTGGGCGGTGTAGCCGGTTACGCCGCTGGTCTCCATGGCCGCGGCAACCCGCGCGGCCGGGGCCTGGCCGGTAAGGTCAATATTCCCGGCAATGTCCCCTAAAAACAGGTAGGGCTCTTGGCTTACCACAGAAAAGAGGGAGCGGTACCCGGCCAAGGACAGCTGGGAAACAGGCACGCCATCCGCTGTGATTTCTCCGGCATCCGGGGTGTAAAACCTGAGCAGAAGGTTTAGAATGGTAGACTTTCCACTGCCGTTTTCCCCAACAATGGCCACCTTTTCCCCTGGCTGCACACAGAAGCTGGCGCCCCGAAGAATTTGGCGGTCTGCCTGGTAGGAAAAGGCGACGTCCTTGAACTCCAGCCGGGGAGGAAGGGCAAGAGCCTGGCCCTTGCCCTGGTCCTGCTCTGACTCCATGTCTAAAAACCGGAACAGCCGCTTGGCAGAGGGCAGAATGCGGGCAAAGTACATTTTCAGGTTCAGCAGGGCAGAGACAGGCCCTGTTACATACCAAGAGTAGGACACAAAGGCAAACACCGAGCCAATGGTCAGCCCGCCCTGGCAGATAAGAAGGCCGCCCACCAGGTACAGCAGAATGGTGACGCTCCATTCCAGCAGGGTCTCCCACAGGGTGTTCCAGGCATCAATCATCGCGCTGTCCTTTTGCAGCTTCAATACGCCTTTTTGCTTGGCCTGAAAGGCCTGGTCCCGGCTCTCAAAAAGATTCCACAGCTTAATTTCGTCTATGCCCTCTAGGTTATCGCCGAACCACTGGGAAAAGTCCCGGCTGCTCTCAATCATCTGGTCCATGGCCTTTTCCTGCTTTCCAGAAAGGCGGCGCACCAGCAGAACCTTTAGGGGCACCATGGCCAGCACAATTAAGGTCAGCTTCCAGCTGATCATCAGCAGCCCCACCAGCCCGCTGATAATGCGGAACACATAGCTTACGCTCATCACTGTGTACCGGTCTGTGATAGAGGCCACTTGGGAGACGTCCATTTGCAGGCAGCTAAGAATTTCGGCGTTGTTTTTGTCCTCAAAGTAGGATTTCCTCAGCCGCAGCAGCTTATGAAAAACTTCTTGGAAAATGGTGTAATAGGACCGGTTGTGTACATTTACAAAAAGCCGGGTCTGGGCCATTTCCGCCCCCTGGTTCAGTAAAACCAGCAGGGCCAGGGCAGCCACCCCCCAGAAAAGCTCCGGCAGGTTTTGGGCCAGCATACCGCCGTCGGTAATCTGCCGGATGACCAGGGGCTGCAAAAAGCCAATGGCCGTGGCAACGGCCAAAAGCAGCCCGGCCAGAATGAATTCTTTTTTAAAGGGGCGCAGGTAAGAGAGGATTCTTTTTATCGTGTGTTTTTCCATTTTTATCTGTTACTTCCTGAAAAATTGGGGGCGTTCTCTGTCATTGGGTTCATAGCGGGCCATACATAGATATATGACCATAAGCCCACTATAATAGGCTTATGGTCATATACTTAGGGATGTAAAAATATGTATGATGCATCTATACATGCTTAGGTTATATCGATCCAGTAGGGATCAACCCAATAGCCCTGGGTCTGATTCCAGCGGCGTATTTGCGGCCTACCCTGATACATCCGCTTCTTTACAACAATTACATCGGCCAGTGGCATAATTCCAGACATGTTTCTAATCCTCCTATTATTGATTTAAAATGAGTTGTGCATATTCCTCATCAATAACGAATTCTTTACCATCGTCGACGACAAGAACATAGCTCCCATCATCACGAATAATAAGTTCCCATTCATCATCAGTAATTTCGTGTACAGTACTATCTGTATAAATATCCTCCCTTGGTGGCTCATACGCTGGTTGCAGTATGAAACAATAAGAGAGAAAGAATAGCGTAAAAAACAAAGCCCAAAACGCACCCCGACACCATTTGCTTACCAGCCGGCGCTTTGATATAACCATATCAAACCGTTCCATAAGGATCTTCCTCTCTTTGTTAAGAAGAAGCCTGGTGGCCAGCATATGCGGCGGCATTTCTTGGGGAGGCTGTCCGCCTTTTAAGATTCGAACAATTGTTAATAAATACGCTAACTGCTCTTTCCTTTCGAAGTCTTTAGTCACTGTCATATCGCACCGGATCTCGATTAACTCAGAGACATCCTTTTTCAGCAAATACACCGCTGGATTCCACCAAAACAAGGAAGCAAACAGCCGCACTAAATATTTGATGAGTAAATCATGGTTACAAAAATGCGTATACTCATGCTTTAGAATATAGTACAGCTCCTGTTTTGTATAGGGTTCATCTGGAAGAAAAATTCGCTTTCGAATTAACCCGATTCCCATGGGACCTTCTAAGCCCGGACAAATGCGTACGCGGACAGAAGGATGCCGCCGCGCCTCCTTTTTAATGATCTCCAGCATCTGGTAGGCAGCAGAATCTCCATCTGTTGAACTCCGGACAATTTTGCGCACAGACGTGAAGTTCATCCAAAAGAAACGAACCGCCAGGATGAAGGAAACACTTAGCCAGACGACGCATACACAGTCTAAGAAGGCGAACCGAAAACCGCCCACAGCCACCGTTACGTCCCGAACGCTCCTGTACAAATGGGTATAGACCAAATAGGTTTCCAGGGGCGTACTAAACGATGGCTCCCATGCAAGCAACATCCGAAAAAGCGTGAACCCATAGAGAAGCAAAATCGTGTGAGGACCAAAGGCTTTCACGAAAAAATCTTTGGTCCGCAGCAGGTGAATTGCCAAAACAAAGAAAGTGCTAAACAGTGCTGACATCACAAGGGAAAAGAACGATAAACTCATGTGTTATCATCCTTCACACGGTATTCTTCGATGATCGCTTCCAACTGCTGGATTAAATCATCCATGCCGTCTTTGTCGCCCTTTTGAGTCATTGCCACCGCTTCAACGCGAACGATATCACTAATACTGACGCCGCTACGTTTTGCCAGTTCGGTATAATATTCCTTTTTCGAGTAGGTAGGAATGAATCTCCGGGCATACTGGCTGCCCCGCCGGTTTAGGTCATGAAAGCGTACCGCCTCTTTCTCTTCCAGCGAACGAAGAATAGCCCGCATATAGTTTACCGTCCAGGTCTTATTGGTATGGTCCCAAAGTTCCAGCATTTCCGGGACACTAAGGGGTTTTCCCTGCTCCCAAAGAAATGTCATAACCTTTTCTTCTGTTCTGGAAAGAACAAAGCGCTCCATATTTAACTTCCCTCCTTTCTTTGCAATTTTGTCGCTTCCCATCAACGCGCTTTATAATAGCTATAAATATATTATAACCTGTTTATAGAGGCTAAAATAAAGGGGATTTGTGGGAATGGGGTTTAGTTGAATCGCCAAATTACAGAGGTTAAAAAAATCCCTCTATAATAAGTACAGTATATCAAATTGCTTTTTTGATGTCAAGTGGTTTTTTTAAAAAATATTACAATTTTCATGAAAAAATAGTTTTTCACAATGTCCCTGTATCATATAAATGTAGAACTTGTCCCTCAAAAGCTGCGGTTTCCGCACAATCCACTAAAAAAATGAAAAGAAGCTGCGCCGCAGCTCCTTTTCTGTGGTACGAAGTTATGATTTACTAGAAGGTCTGTCTTATTCTACAGAAATAATAAAGTAGTAAACCGGCTGGCCGCCGTTTACCAGGTTGATCTCTACATCCGAGTGCACTTTGCCAGCCAGCAGGCGCTTGGCCTCTTGGGCCTGGTCCGGGGTAATGCCCTCGCCGTAAATCAGGGTGATGAAGGAGGTCTGCTTTGTGCTTAGGGACCGGGCCACCCGCACGCAGGTAGCCACCGGGTCCTTCTCTATATAATGGAGCTTGCCGTTCTTCAGGCCCAGAATATCCCCGTGACGGATGGCCTCGCTGCCGAACTCGGAGTCTCGGGCAGCAAAGGTGACCAGGCCGGTACTCACGTGGCTGGCGGCGTCCAGCATGGCGGTGCGGTTGTCCTCCACGCCGGCGTCCGGGTCAAAAGACAGCATGGCGGCAATGCCCTGGGGAATGGTCTTGGTAGGCAGTACAATGACCTCCCGGTCCGTGGCCAGGGGAATGGTCTGCTCCGCGGCCATAAGGATATTCTTGTTGTTGGGCAGCACAAAGACTTTCTTGGCCGGGGTGGCCAGCACAGCGCTGAGGATATCCTCTGTACTGGGGTTCATGGTCTGTCCGCCGCTAACCACCACAGCGCAGCCCAGCTCGGTAAACAGGTCCTTCAGGCCGTCGCCTGCCGCCACGGAGATAAAGCCCAGCTCTTCCACGGGCTCCTGGGGCTCCAGGGCAGCCGGCGCGGCGGGCGCTTCCTGTGCCTGAGGCGCGCCCTGGTTCAGCTGGCGGTGCTGTTCCTTCATGTTCTCAATCTTCACGGTCAGCAGCTGGCCATATTTCAGGGCAGTCTGTAGGGCGTCGCCGGGGTTTTCGGTGTGCACATGCACTTTAATAATCTCCTCGTCATCCGCCACCAGTACGCAGTCGCCAATGGTCTCCAGGTACAGCCGGAGCTCCAGGGGATCTTTGGCAATATCCTTGTCCCGGCCCACAATAAACTCTGTGCAGTAGGTGAAGTTTATCTCGCTGTCAAATTCAGCGGCGGCGCTGCGGAAGAATTCCTCGGTCTCGTGGGCCCGTTCTTCCTCGGACATGCCGGACTCCAGAATAATACCGCTGCGGAACACGCTGAGCATACCCTCGAAGATCAGACACAGGCCCTGGCCGCCGGCATCCACCACTCCGGCACGCTTCAGCACAGGCAGCAGCTCGGGGGTCTCTTCCAAAGCGGCGGCGGCCCCGGCGCACACAGTGTCCCACACCTGAACGGGTTCTTCTGCACCGTGGGAGAGGGATTCCCGGCCCTGTTCGGCAGCCACCCGGGCTACGGTTAGGATGGTGCCCTCGGTGGGGCGGGTCACGGCCTTATAGGCCTCTTCCACGCCCAGCTCCAGGGCTTTCACCAGCTCTTCGGCGCCCAGATCCTCTACGCCCTCCAGGCCCTTGGCAATGCCCCGGAACAGCAGAGAGAGTATTACGCCAGAGTTGCCCCTGGCCCCCCGCAGCATGGCGGCTCCGGCCTTTTTAGCCACCT
>JAAWSH010000024.1 GCA_022801475.1 Acutalibacter sp.
CATGAATACGGCCCCTGCCTGGCTCATGCCTACCCCGTGGCCCCAGCCTCGGACCGTGAAGTGGAAGCTTCCCTCTGTATATTCCCAGGAGAAGCACGCGCTTCTCAGTCCAAAAGCTGCTCGTAGCTGGGTTCCAGTAACCGTTTTGCCGCCCAGCAGCGCGGATTTCACTAGCCGGGAGGGGGTGTACTCCACATTAGAAAGCCATTCCTCCGCAGGGCCGGAGAGGTCTGGCGGGTCCTTCGCGAAGTATTCTGCGGCGGCGGATTTCAGAGCTTCTTCCGTAAGGTCAATGCGGCTTAGATAGCCGTCGCTAAAAGCGTCCCCAGGGCTGGCCACTGCTTGAAGATAGGGGTGTTCCAGCCCTGCCGAGGGGGACCAAACATTTTCCACGGCCTCTGTGCTGCCTGGGGAGATAGCAAAGTAACAGCACAGTGCGGACTGGCCCCCGTAAGTAAGCTGCTGGCCATAGACCGCATCTACCACTTTCGTCAGTAAACTGTGGTACTGGTCAAAGTCTTCACCCCAGCGTTCCCGCATGGCGTTTTCAGGCACATAGACCAGCCAGCGGCTGGGGTCGTAGGTAATCTCCTGGCCTTCGGCCCGCAGGCGGCTGTAGTAGCTGTAGGAAGCTACAGCCTGGGCCTTTAGTGCTTCTTCGGGGGAAGAAAGGTCCATCTCGCAGGCTAGACAGGCGGCTAAAAATTCTTTGCCCTCTACGGTGACGGTCTCTCCTGTGTTATTTTCTGTTAAAGTAAAGGTGTCGGGCTCTTGGGCAGTGTTCCCAGGCAGACGCTGGCCTTGTAAAAAGTCCGGGGCTGGTCCCAAAGCGGAGGATGAAGAGCTTGCGGTAGAAGGGGCGGACTCTTTCTCGACTGGAGTTTGGGGAGAATCGCTGGGGGAAAGAGCGTCCACATGGCCTGCGCCGTAAATGGCGGCTGGCGCTAAGGTGAGAATGAGATAAAGCGCTAAAAAGGCCAGCAGCAGCCGCTTGCCGCCAGAGGATCCGGTGTTCTTCATTGGGAAGCCACGTCCTTTCTCTAATTTTTTGACACTCCAAAAGTTTGCTGTTTTTAATTTTTTTGTAGAACAGTATTTCAAAAACTCATTTAAAACACATGGTTTATTTGGATGTTTCATTAAATTTTGCATTTTTATATTTAATATATTGCAAAATCTCTTGACTTGTTCGGGAGGAACGTATAAAATAGTAGAATCACGCAAAAGGAGGACCATACCATGCAGCGCCTAAACAATGAGAGCCCGCAGAGTACCACCATCCAGGAGCTTTGCGCCGAATATTGCGCGAATAACACAATTTCAAGAGAACAATACGAGCATTATGATGTAAAACGTGGCTTACGGAATGCCGATGGCACTGGTGTGATGGCCGGTCTGACCCATGTGTGCAATGTGCATGGCTACCTTATTGCCGACGGAGACAAAATTCCTGACAGAGGACGGCTTACCTATCGAGGCATCAGTATCGAGGACATTGTGGCAGGATGTCAGGCCGAGGGACGGTTTGGTTTTGAAGAGATCGTTTGGCTGTTAATTTTCGGCAAACTGCCTAACCGCAGGCAGTTTAACCGTATGTGCAATCTATTATATGATAATCGGGAGTTGCCCGAGTATTTCCCTGAGGACATGATCATCAAAGCGCCCTCCAAAAATGTCATGAATAAGTTGGCCCGGTCGGTGATGGCCTTGTATTCTTATGATGACGATCCAGAGGACGGTTCGCTGGAGAATAACATGCGCCAGAGCATCTCTCTTATTGCCCGGATGCCCTCTATTATGGCCTATGCCTACCAGGTGAAGCGCCGGCATTTTGATAAAAAGAGCATGTTCTTCCACCCCTACGAGCCCAGCCACTGTACTGCCGAGGCCATTCTGAACGCCCTGCGTCCAGACAGGCAATTTACCCGGAAAGAGGCTGAGATGCTGGACCTATGCATGGTGCTGCATGCTGAGCATGGCGGCGGAAATAACTCTACCTTTACCACCCGGGTGCTCACCTCGGCGGGCACAGATATTTACTCGGCCATTGGCGCGGCGGTTGGCTCTTTGAAGGGCTACCGTCATGGTGGAGCGAACCACCGGGTGCGCCGGATGATGGATGAAATCATGGAAAACGTGAAAGACTGGCAGGATGAGGATGCGGTGTGCGCCTACCTGGAGAAGATTCTGCGGGGCGAGGCAGGCGATGGCAGTGGGCTGATCTATGGGGTGGGCCATGCTATCTATACTTTGTCCGATCCCCGGGCAGTGATTTTAAAAACCCAGGCCCGCAGCTTAGCAGTGGAAAAAGGTTATGATAAAAAGCTGGCTCTATATGAGCTGGTAGAACGGCTTGCACCGGGCGCTTTCTTTAAGGTGACCGGGAATGAGAAAGTCATCAGTGCCAATGTGGATTTCTATTCGGGTCTGGTATATGAAATGCTGGGGATTCCAGAGGACTTGTTCACCCCCATGTTTGCTGTGTCCAGAATTGCCGGCTGGTGCGCCCACCGCATCGAAGAGCTGACTACAGGAGGCCGCATTATGCGTCCGGCCTACCGGGCGCTGCCGGTGAAGCAGGCCTATGTGCCGCTGGACCAGCGGTAACACAAGGTGATGGACATCCTTCCCTATAAGCCTATTAGAAACAGCTGATAGATATGCTTAGTTACAGAAAATTATAATGAAAGGACCCTGTGGGGTCCTTTTTTCTGTGGGGAACAGCAGGGGCAAAAAACTATTGGAAAATTGGCAGGATTGTGGTACAATAGAATCCAAAATGCTTCGGGAGATGAAACTACATGAATCACATCAAAGGAAAGGCCATGGACATAGGGTTGGCTGCTGTGCTGGCGGGAGCTGTTTTGGGGATCGTTCTGAGGCTGGTTCTGATGCTGAACTTTTTCGATTATAACACAGGATTCTACACAGATAACGGTCTGATGGCCTGGCTTAGCCTAGGGGGGCCTGTACTGGGAGCAGCGCTGGCGGGGGTTGTCTGTTACCGGGGCAGGGAGTTGTTTGGTTGTTATGAGTGGAAGAGGGGCACAGGCACTGGAGTACTTGCATGCCTGTCCGGGGTCTTTTTGCTGCGGCTGGGGGCCATAATGGTCCAGGATTACCACAATTTCTTAAAATCCGGTCTGTCCCAATACGACTCGGTGAAGCAAGGCGTCTTGCATGTGTTGTTCATTGTGGCCAGTCTGATATTTGGTTTGGTGCAGGTAGCCACTTCTATAGGCTTTATTCTAGGAAAAAATATTTTCAAGAAACTGCCACTGCTTTACCTGGCCGGTCCATTTTGGGGGATTTCTTATCTGATTTTGGTGTATCTGTTTTACGCCAAATCCTCTTCGGTGGTGGAAAATATTTTTGCCGTGATAGGCGCTGCGGCGCTGTTGCTAAGCCTATTCTACGTATGCCGGATTTTTGCTGGAGTAGAGGTGCCTGGTGCGGCCAGACGGCTGTTTGCTGCTGGTGGGGTGGCGGTTACAATGGTATTGAGTTATGTTGTGGGAAATATAACATTGTTTTTTCAAGGTAAAACCTATGTGGGCGAAATGCCTGTGGAGTGCCAGATGGGTGGTCTGCTGACAGTTCTGTTTGTATTGGCATTTATGTGTCATTACAATCGACATAGAGTTTCAGATCCTAAGAAGATTTTGGCGGTAGAGTCTGTAACATCCAAGGATTCGGAAGAGGAAGATGGCGATGGAGCATAAGGGTACGCAGCGGCTGGATACGCCGCGCCTGGTATTGCGGCGATTCGTCCCGGAGGACCTGGAGTCTTTTTATCAGCACTGTTTAAGTGACAGCCAGGTTTGGCGCTGGACCAGTTACCCCCGGGTGGAAGAGCTTTGGGAGGCGCAGAGTAAGGCGGGGCTGTTTACCCCTAACTGGTTTGCCGCCTATGAGCGTCCGGACCGCTACAGCTGGGCCATTGCGGAAAAGCCGGAGGGGCCGGCCATTGGCAGAGTATTTGGAATGCATCCGAACGACAGGGCCCAGGAGGTGGAACTGGCCTATGAGCTAGGACAGGCGTTCTGGGGACAGGGCTATATGACCGAGGCCGTGAGGGCCGTGCTGCGGTTCTTTTTTGAGGATGTGGGATTTTTCCGGGTTCATGCCAACCACGCGGACCAGAACCCCGCCTCTGGCCGGGTAATGCAAAAATGCGGGATGCGCTATGAGGGGATCATGCGCAAGGCCTGCGTGTGTAACGGCGGGCGGTTCGACCAGGTAAACTATGCCCTGCTGCGGGAGGAGTATGGGAAGGAAAGCTGATGGAATCTCTCTGTCACGGCTGGTGGGCGCGGAATATAGTCCCGATGTGTATAAGGCCCTGTTGGTACATGGAGGAGAGGGTTGAATGCAACTATGGCGGTTTGAGGAATCGCTCTGGAAAGGCAGAGGGAGATAACAGGCCGCGTCAAAGACGCTATCTCGCAAAACAGCTTTTTCCAGAGAAGGGAAGAGGCTGCTTTTTGTTAAGAATATTTTGCCGCTGTCCGCAACTAGGTTTTACGGGAAAAAGCGGATGGGAACCGGGGGTTGAAAGAATATTTCAGGCTGATTATTCTTGGTAAAGGCTTGTATTTTTGGAAGAAATGTATTAAAATAAGAGTAGTTCGGCACCCCATCAAATTACAGGAGGTCATTCCAATGTCTGTAAAAGTTGCTATCAATGGTTTCGGCCGTATTGGCCGTCTGGCTTTCCGCCAGATGTTCGGCGCTGAGGGCTACGAGGTTGTGGCCATTAATGATCTGACCAGCCCCAAGATGCTGGCTCATCTGCTGAAGTACGACTCCGCCCAGGGCCGCTACGCTCTGTGCGACAAGGTGGAGGCCGGTGAGGACTCCATTACTGTAGACGGCAAGACTATCAAGATCTATGCCGAGAAGAACGCCGCCGACCTGCCCTGGGGCGAGATCGGCGTGGATGTTGTGCTGGAGTGCACTGGCTTCTACTGCTCTAAGGAAAAGAGCCAGGCTCATATCGACGCGGGCGCCAAGAAAGTGGTTATCTCCGCTCCTGCCGGTAAAGATCTGAAAACGATTGTGTTCAGTGTTAACGAGCAGACCCTGACCGCTGAGGATACCATTATCAGCGCGGCTTCCTGCACCACCAACTGCCTGGCCCCCATGGCCGACACCCTGAACAAATACGCTCCCATCCAGAGCGGTATTATGACCACTGTGCACGCTTTCACCGGCGACCAGATGGTTCTGGACGGCCCTCATCGTAAGGGTGACCTCCGACGCGCCCGTGCCGCCGCTGTGAACATTGTTCCCAACAGCACCGGCGCTGCCAAGGCCATTGGCCTGGTTATTCCCGAGCTGAATGGCAAGCTCATTGGCTCTGCCCAGCGTGTTCCCGTGCCCACTGGCTCCACCACTATTCTGGTGGCTGTTGTAAAGGGCGAGAACGTTACCGCTGAGGGGATCAATGCCGCGATGAAGGCAGCTGCCTCTGACTCCTTCGGCTACACCGAGGAGCCCCTGGTTTCCTCCGACATTATCGGCATTACCTATGGTTCTCTGTTTGATGCTACCCAGACCATGGTTACCGAGATCGGCGACGGTTTGTATCAGGTGCAGGTAGTTTCCTGGTATGACAATGAGAACAGCTACACCAGCCAGATGGTGCGCACTATTAAGTACTTTGCTTCCATCTAAAAACAGAAGGATTGCGTAAAAAGAGTTCGACAGTGAAAAAGCCCCGGGAAACTTGGGGCTTTTTCTATTTTGTTTGCTAAGCTGGGGGAAGTCAGCATTTTGGGAATAAATTACCTTTTATTTTTCGTTATAAAGGAGGTTTGGCTGTGAAAAAGTGGTACGATGAAGAGTTTGAATGGGAGATTGAAGTAACGGGTTATCTTCATGGGGACAAGACGGAGGGATACTGCCGCAACGGCGAGGAAATTGGCGACCTTTACACCTGTACCTACGGCTGTCCGGTGAACCAGCAGGGCCATGGTATTTGTTCTAAGACCATGATGATTCTATTCCCCATTATGGAGGCTGTGCGCAGCGGCGGCGATCTGCAAAATCTGGGTGGTAGCGGGAGATACTGTAAGGATGTGGTGTGCCCGGACGGCTGCGTAAAGTTTTGCGTGACAGCGAAGAAGCGGGAAGGGCAAAACTTTTTTAAAGGAAATCTCCCGACGGAGGATTTTGTATCATGATTGAAATTATATCTTGGACAAAAGAGTTGGCGGGGCAGCTGCGCCAGGTCTTTGGAGAACGGCTGTGGTTTGTGGGGTACCAGGGCAGTTATGGCAGGGGAGAGGCTACGGAGAATAGCGATATTGATATAGTCACAGTGTTGGATACTGTGACGACAGCGGATTTAAGCAGATACCGGGAGACGGTACGAACCATGCCCCAGAGCGAGCTGGCCTGTGGTTTTATTTGCGGAGAGGCGGAGCTGCGGGCTTGGCCCCGGTTCGACCTGCTGGGCCTGGTACTGGACACCAAGCCGGTGCTGGGCAGTTTGCGGGAGATGACGCCGAACTTTACGCAGGAGGATCTGCGGCAGTCCATTACTGCCAGTTCCTCGGCGATTTACCACAGCCTTTGTCATAGCTATCTGTATGATAAGGACCCCCAGGCGGTGTTGCCCGCACTGTGTAAATCCGCATTTTTTTGCCTGCGGCTTTTGGCTTTGGAGCGCACGAAGGTCTACTATGCGTCCAAAAGAGAACTGCTGCCTGCGCTGGAAGGGCGGGAGAGGGAGATCTTGGAGTGGTCCATCACGCCGGAGGCTCTGGCGCAACAGAAAACGGAGCGTGTTTATGAACAACTGATGGAATGGAGCGGCCGCGCTATGAGGGCATAGCGATATAAAAAAGTTAGAAAAACCACTTGACTCGAACACCGTGTCGTAGTCTATACTGGGAACCAGGAAGGAGCGAGGGCCATGGAACAGGATCAGAGCGTGGAACAGAGGCTGGCTACAGTGACGGAGGTTTCCCAGTCTTTAGGACTTTCTACCAGGATGCTTCGCCACTATGAGGAGCTGGGGCTGGTAAAAAGCCGCCGCCGGGAGGGCTACGCCTATCGCCTGTACGATGAGGAGGCAGTACGGCGTTTACGTCAACTCATTGTTCTGCGTAAGCTGCGTATTCCCCTAAAGCAGGTGAAATGTGTTCTGGACGATCCCACTGCTCTAGAGGCCATCCGGGTCTTTCAGGAAAAACTGGAGGAACTGGACCAGGAGCTGGACGCCCTGGGCGCCATTCGCGGCATTCTGGGCGATTTGCTATCTACGCTGAAGAGCCGCTGCTGGCTGCCCGCCGGCGCGGCTATGCTAGACGATCCCCAGCTGATGGGATTGGTCTCGGCCCTAGCTTCTCCGAATCTACATATAGGTGAGGAGCGTGCAAAAAAAATGGAAGATTTAAACCGTGCGGAACAAAACGCCGCGAAGTTGAAGGATGTACGTATTGTGCACCTGCCGGCCTCGACGGTGGCCGCTGCCCGTTATTTTGGGCCGGACCCCGAAGACCACGCGGGGAAAATGATCGCGGACTTTGTCCGAGAGAACAAGCTGTGGGAGACCGGGGATGTGCGGGAGTATGGATTTAACTCTCCCAACCCGCCTCCTGAGGGTGGAACCTATGGCTACGAGTTCTGGGTCACTATTCCCGAAGATTTGGAGGTGCCCGCGCCGCTGGAGAAAAAGCATTTCCCTGGAGGCACCTACGCGGCGCACTGTATCCAGATGGGGAATTTCCACGAGTGGGGCTGGCTCTTCCAGTGGGCTTATGAGAGCAAGGAGTACGAGATCAACGGATCAGACACGCCCGAGAATATGTATGGCTGCCTTGAAGAGCATCTGAATTACCACACGTATATTCAAGAGACCACGGAGGGTGAGCCTTCCATAGCACAGCTGGATCTGCTGATTCCAGTGAAGCGGAAAAACAACGCCTAAGGGATAGAGAGAGGGCCGGGAGACCGGCCCTTTCTGGTTGACAGGGAGGAAAAATGAAAATATAATATAATTGGCGAAAGAAGAGTGCGTCCAAGACGAAGGGGTCATCTGGCGACCCTCTGGTACGTTTCAAAGGCGGTAGAATGTGGAGGCTTGGCAAAGCCGGATCTCTGCCTGAGGCCATAACATCGTCCATAAAAGCTACCTTTGGGCACTTCTCAAAAAATAGGAAAGAAGGAGAAAACCATGCGGAGAAAGGACCGGGAAATTACAGATAAAAATGAGATTATGAAGATTCTCTCCCAGTGCCAGGTGTGCCACCTGGGAATGTGCCGGGAGGGTCAGCCCTATGTAGTTCCATTAAACTTTGGGATGGAGGCGGAAAACGGAGAGCTTACGCTGTATTTTCATGGAGCGAAGGAGGGGCAAAAGCTGGACTTTATCCAAGAAAATCCCCAGGTTTGCGTACAGTTCGACTGCGGTCACCGTCTTTTAGAGGGAGACATTGCCTGTGCACACACGTTTGCCTATGAAAGCGTCATTGGCTTTGGCCGAGCGGAGATTTTGGAGGACCATGAGCAAAAGGCCCAGGGCCTGACGGTTATCCACCGTCATATTACTGGCAAGGAATTTACCTTTACCCCTCAGCAGACGGAAACCGTTGCTGTGTTGCGGGTGCTGGTAGATATGGTATCCGGAAAGCGGCGGCCCGCTGTATAGATATATTGCTAGAAAAATATAATGCTGCCGGCGTACAGGGACGTAAGTTTTTGCCGGAATTTTCAATGTGGGAAGTCTTGGGCCGCTGGAGACTCTTATAGTTTTTGACATTTCCGGTAGGGGAGGCCGGCGTTTTTAACTTGCATAACTTCCAGGAAAACCGGCCATATTATACGCAAAAGCTGAAAGGAGACTTTGCGTATGAACTGTCACATTATGGGCCTGCGGGTGGACCACCGCCGTACCAATGCCCCAAAGCTGCAAAAAACTCTGACTCATTATGGTTGTAATATCAAAATGCGGGTGGGCCTGCACCAGGCCGGAGAGCTGGGATGTTCGGACGACGGGCTCATTGTTCTACAGGTCTGCGGCAAACCTGGCGAGGCGGGTCAGATGCTGGAAGAGCTGAATGGAATGGATGGCGTGACGGCAAAACTGATGGAGATTTGATGGGCAAAAGGATCAAGAAGGGCCGGGTAAAAACTGAGGCTGGACAGATTGAAAAAAATTTTTAAAAAACGTTTGCTTTTTCTGCTTCTTTGGGGTATAATCACCATAATAAGAGGGGGACGACCCCCTATTTCAAAGGAGTGTTCTTACCATGAAAGTAGCTGTTATAGGCTGCGGTACTATTGCCAATGCGGCCCATATCCCGTCCTATATGAATAACTCTGAGGCGGAAATTAAGTATTTCTGCGACATTATTCCCGAACGAGCCCAGGCTGCTGTAGAAAAGTACGGCTGCGGTACTCCTGTAGAGGATTATCATGATGTGCTGGCCGATCCCGAGATAGAGGCTGTTTCTGTCTGTACTCCCAATAATGTCCATGCGCAGATCGCTATGGATGCTCTGCGCGCGGGTAAGAATGTGCTGTGCGAAAAACCCGCTGCCCGTACCTATGCCGAGGCGCAGGAGATGCAGAAGGTACAGCACGAGACTGGGAAAGTGCTGAATATCGGCGTGGTAAACCGCTTTAACGATGGTGTGAACCGCATTAAAGAGTATATTGATTCCGGTAAGCTGGGCAACATCCACCATGTGTATGTAAGCTTCCGGGCCCACCGCTCTATCCCTGGCTTGGGCGGTGCATTTACCACCAAGGCCATTGCAGGTGGCGGAGCCCTTATTGACTGGGGTGTGCATTACCTAGACATTGTTATGTATTGCTGTGGAGATCCCACGGTTAAGACTGTTTCCGGCGAGACCTTCTGCAAGCTGGGCAAAGACATGGAGAACTATGTATATACCGACATGTGGGCCGGCCCGCCCAAGTACGACGGCACCTATGATGTGGACGACTCGGTTACTGGTATGATCCGTACCTCGGGCCCTGTCATCACGTTGAACGGCGCCTGGGCCCAGAATATTGGCGAAAGCGAGCAGTACATTGACTTTATGGGCGATAAGGCGGGGATCCGCCTGTATTATGGCTCCAAGTTTGTGCTGTATACCACCGAAAATGGCGCGCTGGTGGAGTACTCTCCCAAGTATAACAGCCGGGATATGTTCCAGACTGAAATCAACTCCTTTATTGAATGCATTAAGACGGGCAAGAAGCTGCCCTCTCATATTGACACAGTCATTATCACGGCTGAGATGATGCAAGCCATCTATGATTCCGCGGAGCAGCACAAAGAGGTTGTGCTGGGTCAGTAAGATAAATGGCTAAAAACGATAATATTCATGCCATACGATTCTACAACAGCCTCTGCCGCTTGAATGAGGAAGCGGCTGCAAAATTTGCCGAAGTCCATCCTCTTTCAAAGTCTGCGGACCATAGAAAGAAATTCCGCTGGGCCCAGGAGCAGTGCGAGTTTTTAGAAGAAAACTTCTCTCCTGAGGAAGTGGAAGAGGTCCGTTCCCGCTGCCACTGTGAGGCCCCCGGCACTTTGGCAAAACGGATGCGTAGGTATCTTCAGGATACGGACAACCTGGAAGAGTTTGCCGCCCAGTTTAATGCGAAAGAGAAGTATGTTACGCTGGAAGCTGCGCCTGACGGGCTTCTGTTATGTTATCCCGAGTGCTACTGTGCCTGTGTAAGGCGGGCGGAGGAGCCAATTTCCCGAACTTGGTGTCTGTGTACCCTGGGCCATGTTAAGAGCCTGTTTTATCAGGTGCTGGACCGGGAAGTAGAAGTACGGCTGTTGGAATCTATAAAGACCGGTGGGACACGGTGTGTTGTGCAAGTTAAGATTTGAAGGGAGTAATAAGAGAGATGTATCCATTTTCTATTGGCGCGATGCTGGAATGCTTCCGGCTGGATACTCTGGCCGCCCTGGACCGGGTGGCCCAGCTGGGGGCTAGCGGTGTACAGATTCGAGTGACCCACGGGGAACTGACCCCTGAGAACCTCTCTGCGGAAAAACGCAAAGAGCTGCTTAAGGCCATCAAAGACCGGGGATTGACGGTTTCTGCCCTGTGCGGCGACCTGGGTCAGGGATTTGGCGACCCAGAAAAGAACCCGGAGCTGATTGAGCGCTCCAAGCGCATCCTAGACCTGGCCAAGGACCTGGAGACCGATGTGGTAACTACGCATATCGGCGTGGTACCTGGAGAAAAGGCTCATCCCCGTTATGCGATTATGCAGGATGCCTGCGGCCAGTTGGCTTTGTATGCTGATTCCATGCAGGCCCATTTTGCGATAGAGACTGGCCCCGAAACCGCCATGACTTTGAAGGAATTTTTGGACGGGCTGCATTCCACTGGCGTAGCCGTGAACCTGGACCCCGCCAACTTTGTAATGGTGACGGGTGATGATCCGGTGCAGGCAGTGTACACCCTGAAAGATTACATTGTGCACACCCATGCCAAGGATGGTCGCCGTCTGCGGTATGTGGACCCGGAGATTATCTATGGCCTGGAAGAGGCGGAGATGCTGGGGGACACCTCCTTTATCGAGCTGCCCCTGGGCGAAGGCGA
>JAAWSH010000025.1 GCA_022801475.1 Acutalibacter sp.
GGGCCGTGGGCGCGGCGCTGTTCTCTGTGGGCCTGTTCGCGGTGTGCACTCTGGGCCTGAACCTCTTTACCGGCAAGGTCTGCTATGTATTTCAGAACCCGCTCAGCTATGCCCTGGACTGCGGACTCATCTGGCTGGGCAACCTGGTAGGCACGGTGTTGGCGGGGGGCGCCCTGCGTCTGACCCGGCTGGCCGCCCTGGCAGACCGGGCCCAGGCCCTAAGCCAAACTAAGCTGGAAGACGGCCCCCTAAGCGTGTTTATCTTGGCGGTGTTCTGTAACATCCTCATCTACCTGGCGGTAGAGAGCTACAAAAGCAGTCCCCACCCTTTGGGCAAGTTTTTGGGCCTGTTCCTGGGGGTGGCTGTGTTTGTGGCGGCGGGGTTTGAGCACTGCGTGGCCAACATGTTCTACTTTACCGCCGGGGGCGCGTGGAGCCCCCACGCCCTTTTATGGGTGCTGATTATGACCGCTGGCAACACGGTGGGCGGGGTGCTGTTCCCCCTGTGTGGTAAACTGAAGGCAAAGCTGGAAAAGTGATATTCTTAGGAGCGGCCTCAACCGGCGGCTCAACACAAAAAGCGAGGCAGGGGACCCACCCTTGTCTCGCTTTTTATATGCCGGGAGACCTATACAAAACTCCTAAAGTTTTTATGGCACGCGCCCTATGTTTCGCCAAATTGTCAATAGATTTTACTCCCGCAAATTGTTACAATGAGGTTCCTCGAGGGAAATTTCACAGGAAAGGAACATGCCTTATGACAGAACAGGAACGCCTATTGCACGACCTGCAAGCCCTGGGGGTATGCCCTGGCGACGTGGTACTGGTGCATTCTTCCATGAAAGCTTTGGGAACGGATTTGACCCCCCAAGAGGTCCTAGGCTGCCTACAGGAGGCCGTGGGCCCAGAGGGAACCCTGCTGCTACCCGCCCTAACCTTTGCCAACGTGACCCCCGAGGCCCCGGTTTTCGACTCCTCCGCCACCGAACCTTGTGTGGGGCTTCTCTCCCGGACCTTCTGGCAAATGCCCGGGGTGCTGCGCAGCCGAAACCCCACCCACTCGGTTTGCGCCCGGGGGCGGCTGGCCCATATCCTCACCCACCCGCATGCTATGGACGACCGGGCCATAGGGCCCCACTCGCCCTTTATGCTGCTGCCTGTGCACAGGGGCAAGCTGCTCTTTATCGGTCCGGTGCTGCATGCCTGTACCTTTATGCACGGGGTAGAGGACATTGTGCGCCCGCCCTATCTGCAAGAAAAACAGCAGGCCTTTTGGGTAGACGGCCAAGAGCGTAGCTACTGGGTGGCAGACAACTTTGGCTGGGGCTCGGAGTTCCAGCGGATTGAGCATATTTTGCAGGAGCCGGACCTGCGCAGGGGAAAGCTTTTGGCAGCGGACAGCTATCTGGTGGACAGCCGGGCCCTGCTGGCGTCGGCTCTGGCAGAGATGCGCAGCAACCCCTATGCCTTTGTAACAGATATTTCTAAGTGGATTTGACCCGGTCTCGCTCCCAGCCCTGTTTCAGCCCAAAAATCTCCTGGGGCTCCTTCCCCAGCGGACAGCTGCCCCGGGGAAGCGAAGCCATGTTGCCCCACAGCAGAGTTTTATCATCTTTCCTGCTGCCATTGGAGCGGCATCACACGATATTTCCATATAAAAACAACGAGGTGGGGACTCTATTCCCCACCTCGCTTTATTTTACTCTGCCATCACCCAGCAGCCTGGGTTCGCCGCCGCTTTAATGGCCGCCTCCCGGGCCGAGATCACCGCGATGGTGTCCTGGTGGCTGACCACCTCTGGCCCGCCGTCAAAGAACGCCAGCATGGCCTTCATGAACCGGCCAAAGTAGTCGGATCTGACTTCGTGGCGCAGGCAGCCGCCCCCGGCCAAGTCCACGGTCATGGCAAAGGGGCAGTCCCAGCCGTGGTGAGAGAAGTGGGCCCGCCGCCCGTCCTTAAACTCCAGCACCGCCCCGGGCAGGTCCTGGGTGCCTGTAAACTGTACCCGGACCACCTCTGGGCCCATCAGGTAGATAATGGGCTCAATCTGGTGGATGGAATAGTTGTCCAGCAGCCCCGGCCCCACACTGACTAGACCCGTCACCTGGCTCTTATCCACTGCATCCAGCTCGCTGGCAAACCGCAGGGCAGACGCGGAGAAGCAGGGGGTGCCGTGGCTCTCGGCAATCTGGAAAATCTTCTCCGCCGAGGCCCTGGTCTCCGCAAAGGTCTTGTCAATGTACACGGGCTTGCCGCTTTTCAGGGGCAGCTGGCACAGCTCCTCGTGCATCTCCGGGTTGTCTGGAGACAGCACGTTGATGCAGTCGCACTTTTCAATCAGTTCCTCAATGGAGCCCACCTGCTGGATGCCCTCCTCTTGGCACCACTGCTGGGTGGTGCGGCCCCCAGGCAGAGGGGAATCTATCTTGCCGTAGGCGTACTTTACCTGCATCTCGCCGCCAGACGCCTCTTTAATCCGCTTGGGGTAGTTGTTGGCGTGCCACTCGTCCAGATAGTAGTCAATGAACCCGATGGTTTTCATAAAAAACACCTCTTTCTTATTCTATGATGATCTCCTGCCGCCGGCCTTCATAGGGCAGCACCTGTACATTTTCCAGCATCAGGCCCCCCGCGCCCTTGATGTACACCGCACAGTCTGGGGGCACCTCCACTGTCTCGGGCGAGGGGGCAATATCAAAGGTGGAGCCCTTGAGGGCCAGGTTCTCCGAAGGCTTCTTCTCCACCGTGATATTCCGCAGGACCACGGCCTCAAAGTTATTCCCAGTGCCCACCGCGCCAATGGCATTCTCTGTTTTGCAGCTGACGCCCTCGATCTCGATGTTCCGGAAGTTCACCGGGGTGTCCCGGTGGGGGTCTTGTTCCGGCGGAATGGTCCCATCATGGCGCAGGGCCATAAAGAAGATAGCCTCGCCGTTGCCCCACCAGTTCCCGGCCCGCACCCGGGTCTCAATAAGCATATTTTTCACCCGAACGTTTTCCACCAGGCCCCCGTTGTCACTGGACATAAAGGTAAGGCCCCGGTTGCTCTCGTAAATGATGACGTTTTCAATGAGCACGTTGCGCACGTGGCTATAGACGTACCCCAGCACAATGGCCTTGGAGCAGGACCGCAGCACGCAGTTGGTGATCACAATGTTCTCGCAGGGCTTGGCCCAGTTGGTGATGCCGGAGATAGCGATACAGTCGTCTCCGCTGGAAATGTTGCAGTCAGATATGATCACACCGCTACAGCCGCACAGGTGAACGCCGTCGTCATTGGGCACCCTCAGGTGGGTGTCAATGGTCAACCCGTGCAGCTTTACGTCCATGCACTCGCTAAAGGTCAGGGTCCAGCAGGGGGCGTCCAGCACCCGCACGCCCCGGACCGTGACCCCCTTCACCTGGTTAAAAAACACCGATAAGGTAGGCCGCCAGTCCCGCTCCACGGTGCACTCCGTCACCTGCTGGGGGGTGAAGGGCATCCGGCTTTTGGGCACAATGGGGCGGTTAAAGTCAAAGAAGGAGGCGCCGTTTAGGTCAATAGTCCCCGCGCCTTCAATGGACACGTCCTCCCCGCCCAAGCAGACAATAAGGGCTTGCAAGTCCCCCAGCTCGTTGTGGTGAAAGGGCATGACCGGGTAGTCCGCCCGATTGGGGGAGCCCTTGATGACCGCGCCCTTTTCCAAGTAGAGGGACACGCCTTGCAGGTCAATCGTACCGGTTAAGAACACCCCGGGGGGCACCAGCACCGCCCCGCCCTGGGTTTTAGCCCTGGCAATGGCCTGCCGGAAACACTGTGTATTGAGAAAAGCTCCGTCCCCCACCGCGCCGAAATCTAGAATATTAACCATCCATAATCTCCTTGTCACACGATATTTTTTGAAGTAGAACACCGTCCCAAAAACCGCCCCTGCCCCACGCCGCCAACTGCTTTGGGAAGAAAGCGGGCGGGAGCGCCAAATCGCCCCAGAGAAAGAGTCTCGTGAGCCTTTTCAGCAGGTGCAAGATGTGTTTCACTTGTGGACCCGGCCGGTTCCCGGCTTGCTGGCAGAGGCTTATCCTAAGCCTGCCAAGAGCGAATGGGCCCCATGCTTTTCCTGACTTAAAGGAAATAAAGAAAGGGCGCGGACCCTTTGGCCCGCGTCCTTTTGGGTAGGCTTAACACCTAAAATCTGTTTTGCAAAAACTTAGCCCGCAGTAGTGCCTTTGGCCATCTCCAGCACATTGGGGTTGGCGTCCAGGTAAGCCTTAAACTGGGTGCGGTACTCTTCCAGGTAAGCGTCCAAACCAGCGGCCTTCAGCTTCTCGATGGCAGGCCCAATGTTCTCTTCATAGGACACCATGCCAATCTTGATGGGATAGATGGAGGCGATAATCTCGGTTTGCAGGTTGGTCAGCTCACTGGTCACATTACTGGAATCAAACAGGAAGCCGGCAACGGGAGAGACCACATAGTTTTCGGAGCGGTAGTTCTGGTAGCTCAAATACTCATCGGTCACAATGGCGGAATCGTAGCGCATGAAGGGCATATAGCCAGTCATCCAAGTGTCCATGTAATACAGGGCGTCGCCGTTCTCATTCTTCATGGAGTCTTCTCGGGACAGCATGCCCTCGCCTTCGTCTGTAAAGTACTTGCCGGGGGTGCCATAGTGGAACAGGTCGTGATTTTCCTGGCTGGCATACAGCCACTGGAGGAATTTTAGGCCAGACTCGGGGTCCTCGGAGGTAGAGGAGATGGCGTTCAGGTTCTGCACAAAGGTGTAGATCATGTCCGGTTTGTCGGGGCACATCTTAAACCAGTCGGCGGTTACGTCCTTCAGCTCGGTCTTTTCCATAATGGTCTTAGACACGCTGGGATCAAAGGTCTGGGAGGGCAGGAACGCGCCCAGATTGGCCTGGTCGTATTTTACCTGGGAGTCCATGTTCAGGATATCGGGGTTGATCAGACCCTGCTGGAACATCTTCTGATACACTTCGCAGTCCTGCTTAAACTCGTCGGACTCATAGAAGCTGTCAATGGTGCCGTCCTGGCGGGCAATGATCAGGCCCAGGCTGTTCTCAACGTAGAAGGGATAGGTATCATAGGTCCTGTGCAGCCAGTGGGCGGTATCCTGGTTCTGGTGGAACCAGTTGTAGGCTTTCACGCCGGTTTCCTCCAGCATGTCGTCCTGGCTCTTCTTCATCAGGTCCAGCACGTCGTCCACGCTCTCGGCGGGGAACTCCTCGTAGCCCACTTTCTTCATGGTGTCAGTACGCACGGTCATATAGGCCATGGTATTGTCGAAACTATGCCAAGAACAGGGCACCGCATAGTGGTCGCCATTGTACACAGCGCCCAGCCACTCGTTTTCGGTGAAGTTGGCCACCAGGTCCGGGTACTTCTCCAGCAGAGAATCCAGGGGCAGAAGGGCATCCATGCCGGCAATGGCGGAAAGGTTTTTCACGTCCTGCATTACATGCAGCAGCTCAAATTCTTCGCCTGTCACCAACATTACATTCAGCTTCTCGGCATAAGAATCCCAGGGAATACGCTGTACGCTGACCTCAATATTCACACCGTCGGCGGCCAGCTTAGCATTTACGTCGGCAATGCCCTGCTCATACTCGTCGGACAAAATGCCGGGCTGGACAATACGCATGGGATGCACCGTACCGTCGTCCTGGGCGTCGCCGCCAGTCTCGCTGCTTTCGGCTTCGCTGCTGCTCTCTTGGGCAGAGCTGCCGCTACTCTCTTCCTGCGTACTGCTCTCGGGGGTACTGCTTCCACTGTTGTCGCCGCAGGCCGCAAACAGGGACAGAACCAAAGCCAGAGCCAGCAGCAGAGCCGCGATCTTCTTGACTTTCTTCATAATGTTTCGTCTCCTTCACATATAGAGATTTGTATTTGTTTCTCGGGAGGGGAATAAGGCTCCCGGGGAAACCGAAGTAAATATATATAGTGGGCAGCGCTTGGTCTCCGGCGGCTGGGGATATTTTCCCCCACCACTTATGAAAAGGGCTGTGCCGCCATGTGGCAAAGAGTTGATGCAAAGCTTCCACTCCCGTCATGAGCCGGCCAAGTCAGGGAAACTCCCTGGTTACTTGGCAAAGCCAAGTAATAGGACCCACACCGGGCCCAACCGGTTTCATCGGCTGGCGAAACCTTTTCTCCGCCTGGGGCTTATTCGCTCTGACCAGCTGACCCTGCCTCGAAGCCGTGGAGCTTTATCCCTTTACGGCGCCGATGACCATGCCTTTGATAAAGTACTTTTGCAGGAAGGGATACAAGAGGATAATGGGGCCCATAGTGACCACCGAGGTGGCCATTTTAAAGCTCTCCTTGGGCGGGTTGATCTTCTGGGCCGCGCCGCTGGCCACCTTCTGCATGGCAGTGATTTCAGACTGTATCTTAAATAGAAGCATCTGTAAAGAATACATCTTTTGGTCATTAATCAGCATCACAGAGTTAAAGTAGTTGTTCCAGTAGCCGATGGCATAGAACAGGGCAATGGTAGCCAGCACTGGGGTGCACAGGGGCAGATAGATGGTAAAGGCAATGCGCACCTCCCCCGCGCCGTCGATACGGGCCGATTCATTTAAAGCGTCAGGTATCTCCCGCACAAAATTGCGCACCAAAAACATATTAAAGGGGGAAAACATCAGCGAGGGAACAATGAGAGCCCAAATGTTGTCAAAGCAGCCGATCATCTTGGAGATCATATACCAGGGCACCAGACCGGCCGAGAACACCATGGTAATGTAAAAGTACAGGGACAGGCCGTTGCGGTAACGGCACTGTTTGTTAGCCAGGGTGTAGCCCGCGCCAAAGGTGATCAGCGTGGCAACCAATGTGCCTACCACTGTGGCGATTACAGTAACTTTATAGGCCTGGGGCACGTTAGAAGAAGAGGAAAACAACAGCCGGTAGGCCGAAGCGGACCACTCTGCCGGAAAGAAAGAATAGCCGTTGATGGTAATAGACTTTTCCTCTGTAAAAGACACGATAATAACCAATATAAAGGGAATAAGGCAGGCCAGGGCAAAAATAGCTACAATGGCATATACTAAGCCGGTAAAAAATTTTTCGGCCGGGGTTGTCTTTATTTTATTTTTCCCAGTAGGGAGTTTCGCGGTATTTTCCAAAGCTTAGCAGCTCCTTTCTTTGACAGTCTTTAAAACAGCGCGCCCTCTGGGAAATTGCGGCGGACAATCCAGTTGGAGGTAAACACCAGAATAAAGCCCACTATGGACTGGTACAGGCCAATGGCCATGGAAAGGCTGGGGTCGCCGGTGTTTTTAAAGGTGCGATACACGTAGGTGTCAATGACCTCCGCAATGGGCATCAGGGAGCTGTTGTCCCGGACAATGGCGTAAAGCATGCCAAAGTCGCCGTAGAAAATGCGGCCAATGGACATAAGCGTAAGAATGCAGATGGTGGGCATAAGCAGGGGCAGGGTAATGTAGCGGATGCGTTTGCTCCGAGAGGCTCCGTCAATATAGGCCGCCTCGTAAAGGCCCTCGTCAATGCCTGTAATGGCCGCCAGGTAGACAATGGCATTATAACCCGTGGTTTTCCAGATGTTCAAAATCAGCAAGATGGGGTACCAGTACTTGGCCTCGGCATAAAAATTAATGCGGTTTCCTCCATTTGAGGTAATAATGTTGTTAATCAAGCCATTGTCTGTGCCCAAAATACCCTGGAGCATGTAGCTGACAATTACCCAGGAAATAAAGTATGGGAACAGCATTGCGGACTGGGAGACCTTTAAAAACTTTTTGGCGTGTACTTCGTTTAGCACAATGGCCAGCGCTACGGCGCACACCGTGCCCACCACCAGGAAGAGAATATTGATCACCAGGGTGTTGCGGGTTACGGTCCAGGCCCAGCTGGACTTAAAGAAATACTCAAAGTTCTTTAGGCCCACAAAATCGCTGAACAGGCCTTTTTTGTAGTTGAACTTCTCAAACGCAATGGCTATGTAGGGCAGAGACATGTAGCAGTAGACGAACGTATAAATCACCGCGGGCAGGGCCAGCAGGTAAAGAAATTTGTTCCTCCACAGCTCCACAAAGGGATTGACCCGGCGGTGGGGTTCCGCCGCTGTGCGTTTACTCATCCGACTCATCATCCTTTCATACAGGGGCAAAATGATAAAACAAGCTGCCGCCGTCCTCTTTACCTATTTAAAATAACTCTTCAAACTCTATTTGTAAACTATGAATTTTTGCAATTCTTCAATTTTTTGCATTGAGGGCCATATTTTTGCACTAATTAGCAGCTACAACAACTTAAACAAACTCTGAAAATTTGCTTTGTGCAGGTTTTACTGTAAATGAAAGTCATATTTTTGCAATACTCTTGATTTTTGGGCTCATACAGTATAAAATCTATCTATGTAAGAGTGATTTTTGGAGTTTCAGCCCATGGACCCATAAAGGGAGGTAAGCGGATGGCCAGGCAGCCCCTGCAATTGAAACAAAGATATAAATGGTCGCTATTTATCGTGGTACTGGCCGTAGACCTGCTGCTTACTCTGACCCTGTTTGTATTGTATACCAGCTCGCGCATCCGTATGACCAGTAATTATTCCACCGCCCAGCTGGAGCAAGCGTGCGCCTCCTTGGACATTCTGTATGAATCTTTGCGCAGCAAAGTGGACCAAATAATGGTGGACCGGGATACGATCACTTTCCTCTACGCTTCCGGCACAGACCGCCTGCAAGAGGCCAGCGTGGGCATTAAGCTGCGTACCCTGCGTACCTCGGACCCTTATTTAAGGCATATTACCCTGTATAATTCCACCAGCCTGCGCTTCGTCTCCACCTCCTGTGCTGGAGACATTCTGGAGCCAGATCTGGCGGAGTTTTTCCAGCTGGTGGACAACACTCCTGGCTCTTATAGCTGCCTGCTGCGCCGGGTGGGGGCCGCCTATACTACCCAGCCCGCTAAAGACGCCCTGACCTATACCTTTATATTTCCTATTCAGCTGCAAGGCAGCCGGGCCACCAACCTGGTGGTTATTGATGTAAACGACAGTTATTTTAATAGTACCCTGGCCCCAGTGCGTACCAACAGCGGAGAACAGCAGATCCTCTTTACCCACCAGGGTAATCATGTAGTTTCTTCCCTGACTGCCCGGCCCGGGCAACAGCGCTTTAGTATCTCGTCAGAAACCACCCTCTTGGACCAGCTACCCGACAAAAAGACGGAGGGCGCAGGATATTTTACATACCAGGGCCAGGACATGCGGCGGTTTGTCACCTACGCGTGGGCCCCTAAGGCCGGCTGGACAATTTACAATATAATGCCCTACAGCACTTTGCTGGAGGGCATTGCCAGTGCCATGGCACTGACTTTTATCTTAACCCTGGGTACCCTGGCCTTTGGCTATGTGCTTTCCCGCCGAGTAAGTTCTTCCCTATACGAACCCATCAAAACCCTGTATGAGAACTATGTTTCCCGGGCTCCGGGCCAGCACACTGGCACCGAGCTGGAGCAGCTGGGCCAGGCTTTTTCTGATCTGTACCAGAAGGCCGATAGCCTGGAGAAAGGGCTGCTGGCCTCTTACCACGAGTCGAAAAGTATGTACTTGCGCTACCTGTTTCATGGAGATGAGCGCCGGGTTCAGTCGTCTCTGGCTACATACCAGCGTCTGGGTATTGACCTGGCCGCCCCCGCTTACCAGGTGATCCTAATGGAGTGCGTTCCCCAGCGGCCCGACGTTGAGGCCAGCCTTTTTATCTGCTACTATGCCCTGGAGAATATTACCAGAGAACTGCTGGCCACACCCCGGGGCATGGAGTTTATGCGTATGGACGACAACCGCTTTGCTGTGCTGCTGTATCTGGATGACCCCCAGCTGACCCCAGACCTTCAGCAGGGGCTGGATACCATTTCCGAGACCATGGGCCGAGAATTTGCCCTGGACACCACCATCTGTGTGGGGGACGTGGCCAATGCTTGGGAAAATATCAACCTGGACTATGAGCAGACCCGTATTGCCTTAGACTCCTATTCCGCCAGCCACTACGGCAAGGTGTTCCGCTCCTGCGACTCACCAGGCAGGATGAACAGTGAGCTCTACTTTAACAGCATTCACTCCAAGCTGGCAGAGCAGGTGCGGGCAGGAAATCTGGAGGACTGCGCCAAGGAGTTCGACGCGGCCCTGGGGGCCATGCGGGGCATCTCCTTTAAAACAGCCAAGACCTACACCCGCCATGTGCTCATGTCTGTTTTGGACGATTTCCCCGGGTTCTTTGACGGAAACGAGAGGGACTTTGCCGGGCTTATGGAGCAACTGGGGCAGATTGACCACTGCCAAAACGTGCAGTCCATGAAAGCGGTGTTTTTGGAATTTTTAAACAGCGTCAGCTTGCGCCTGACCGCCAACCGGAAAAACAGCAACGAAGAGGCCGCCCTACGGGCAAAAGAGTATATTGACCGGAACTATGCGGACCCAGACCTTTCTATGCGACTGCTGGCAGAGAACACCGGGCTCTCTCCCTCATACCTGGGACGGGTGTTCACAGCAGTGACAGCCTATACCTTTAACGACTATTTGACCAACACCCGGCTGGCCCAAGCGGCACAGCTGTTGTGCACCACAGACCTGGCAGTGAGCAAAATCAGCGAACAGGTGGGCATCCTTAACACAAACTATTTTTATTCCCTATTTAAGAAGCGGTATGGGCGGACACCCACCGCCTACCGTAAGGAAAATAAACCGGAAAAATAACAAGAGGGAGGCAGCCAAGGGACACTTCACATAAGGAAGTGTCCCTTGAGGCGTTTATTAAGTATTTGCAATGACGGTTGGATATGATGAATTTGTAGGAAAATAAATATATTAATGGAGGACAACTACAATGAAATCATTGTTCGAACAATTCGGCGGTACATACCATAATGAAAGTGATTATTTAATTCCAAATCTTACACTTCCTAAGAGCGAAGAAAACGATATTGGTATTTATGGACAACAGCATTTGAGATACTTACAAGAGTACCTCAAACTGACTTATATTAATTTGCTTACAAACGGCGTTCTCAATG
This sequence comes from Acutalibacter sp., assembly GCA_022801475.1. Taxonomy (GTDB): domain Bacteria; phylum Bacillota; class Clostridia; order Oscillospirales; family Acutalibacteraceae; genus Acutalibacter. Next base: position 11,033 of record JAAWSH010000025.1, read on the forward strand.
AATATCTGTCTGAGATTGATAATCAAGCCTGCGAAAGATTTTCTCGGATTGTGGAACAAATGAAACAAGAGCAAGAAATTACCGAACAATTTAAAGAAGATAATCCCATTGAGTGGACAAGGAAGATGAATTGCATTAGACAACAAGTAGAAGAAATTGTTTTAAATGAAGTGACTTATAACTAGTTTGAGGAGCGGTATTGGCAAAAGCTGATACCGCTTTTTCAGCACATGGTGGAAAATTAAGGTTT